>JAGRHB010000185.1 GCA_020445245.1 Gammaproteobacteria bacterium | reverse complement strand
CGTTGATCAAAGCGGCCATCGCACCCAAGTTACCAAGCAATGCACGTACCAACTGGCCGGCAGCGGCCTGTCATGGGTATACGACAATGCGCTGCGGGTTTGGTGCCGTGACCGCGGGCAGGTGTCCGACCTGGTCATAGGGAAAGTGTAGCCATCGCTTGGCGGCTGCGAGCGTGTGAGCGAAATGCACAGCCAGGTCGCGTTCCTGTCACATTTCGGTGCAGCGTGCGGTGGTGCCGCACCGGAACAGCAGAAGCTCCGAATCTGCTGTAGCGCTGAATCGCCACTACATGCATCTGGCAGGCACCGCTACGGGGCATCGTGGGCGTGTGCGGTGCGCCCGTCGCACCGCAGGTGCGTGGATCTGTAAGGTTTCCTGTCACCAACAGACCGGGACCGCGACCGGCGCGCAGGGCCCTGGCGCGTGCACTACCATCACAGGATTCGAGCAAGCGGAGCGTGTGACATGCCGCACCCATTGATCCGGCTGCTGATGCTGGCCGTCCTGGCCGTGCCCGTACACGCCGAGCAGAACGTCAGTCCAGGCATCAATCGCCAGTACCAGGACCCCAGTGTCACTCAATGGCGCGGTGTCTTCGAGCGCGATGGCCGGGAGGTCTGGGACCGGCGCGACGATATCGTGCGTCAACTCCGCTTGCAGCCGGGTCAGCGGGTGGCGGACGTCGGTGCCGGCAGCGGCTTTTTCAGCATGATGATGGCGCGCGAGGTCGGCCCTGGCGGCCTGGTCTATGCGGTCGATATCGCGGCGAACTTCGTCGATGCCAGCGTGCAGCGGGCGCAGGACGCCGGGCTGCACAATGTACACGGCGTGGTCAACGATCAGCGTGGCACCGGCCTGCCCGCCGACAGTGTAGACCTGGTGTTCATCAGCGACACCTACCATCATTTCGAGTATCCGCAATCCATGCTGCACAGCATCCATGCCGCGCTCAGGCCGGGCGGCGAACTTGTGGTGATCGATTTCCGACGCGTCCCGGGGCTCAGCAGCCCCTGGGTCCTCGGTCATGTGCGTGGCGGCGAGGAGCA
This sequence comes from Gammaproteobacteria bacterium, assembly GCA_020445245.1. Next base: position 3,541 of record JAGRHB010000185.1, on the reverse strand, counting down.
GGTGATCGCAGAGGTGGAGGCGGCTGGGTTCAAACTGAGCGAGCGTCTCGGCTTCATGGACAGCCAGTACTTCCTGCGGTTTCACCGCGACTGACCAGGGCCCGCGCGCAATGCCGGCTATTCGTATTCCTCGGCGCGCCTGGCGTCGCCGCGCACGCGCTCTTGCGGATAGCGTGACTCGTTGAGCGCGATCTTGCGGTAGGCGGCGTCCACCAGGTCGACATCGAGTCGCTCGGCCAGGCGCACGAGGTAGATCAGGATGTCTGCCATTTCCAGCGCCACCTCGTCTTTCTTCGCGTCATCGAGTGTTGCGCTCTGTGCCTCGCTGAGCCATTGGAAGTGTTCCAGCAGTTCCCCGGCCTCGCCGGCCAGGGCCATGCTGAGGTTTTTCGGTGAATGGAACTGCTCCCAATCGCGGGCGCGGGCGAAGGCAAGCAGGCGGGTGCTGAGATCGTGCAGGCTGTCGCGGGGCATGGCGTCGTCGTTCCGGATTGGGTACGGCACGCCATCTGAGCACGTTTGCCGACCTGCGCCAAGGCGCGGGTGCCGCTGGCGCGTGGTGGCTCAGGCGGAGATGGCGTACTCGTCGGCGAGGTGGTCGCGCAGCTGGGCCGGCGTCAGCGGTCTGCTGTAGAGATAGCCCTGCCCCATTCCGCAGTGATGGACCAGCAGGAAACCCGCCTGCTCGCGGCTCTCTATCCCTTCGGCAACCACCTCCAGGCCCAGTGCGTGGGCCATCGCGATGATGGCGCGGATCAGCGAGGCATTGGCGTCGCTCTCCGGCGCCTGGTTGGTGAAATTGCGATCGATCTTGAGTACGTCGAACGGGAAGCGCTGCAGGTAGTTCAGGGCCGAATACCCGGTGCCGAAATCATCGATCGAAAGACGCACGCCGATGCGGTCGAGTTGATCGATCAGGCTGCCGGTCTCGGGTCTGTCGTCGATCAGGATGGACTCGGTGATCTCGAGTTCGAGCTGGCTTGGCATCAGGCCGGATGAGCGCAGCGAGTGCAGCACGCAATCCAGGAGTCGCCCCGGGCGGCTGAACTGCTTTGACGACAGGTTGACGGCGATGCGAAAGCGGTGGTCCGGCTGCAGGCCACTGATCACCCGGCACGCCTCACTCAGCACCCACTCACCGATCTCGTGGATCAGCCCGGTCTCTTCGGCAATCGGTATGAACCTGTCGGGCGGGACATCGCCCATCTCCGCATTGGTCCAGCGCAACAGCGCCTCGACCGCCACGGTCCGTCCTGAACTCAGATCCACGATCGGCTGGAATGCCAGGTGGAATTCCCGGCGCGCAAGTGCGTGACGCAGGTTGTTCTCCAGCTTCAGTTCCTCGATCGCCAGTGCATCCATCGAGGGATCGTAGTAACAATAGCGATTCCGCCCCTTCTCCTTTGCCGCGTACATCGCGATATCGGCATTCTTGAGCAGCTTCTGCGGCTCGTTGCCGCCGTCCGGGTAAGCCGCAACCCCGATGCTCGCGCCGACGAAGAATTCGTGATCGCCGATGTAGAAGGGTGCCGACATCGCCTTGAGCATTTCCTGTGCGATATGTTCCCAGTCACCGTCCGGCGACACATCCGGACAGATCACCAGGAACTCGTCGCCGCCGAGGCGCGACACGGTGTCGCTTTCCCTCACCCTGGATTCCAGGCGTTGTGCCGCCTCGCGCAACAGTTCGTCGCCAGCCGAGTGCCCCAGGGAATCGTTTACCTGCTTGAACCGGTCCAGGTCGAGGAACATGGTCAGTACGCTGCCGCTCTCACGTTTGGCCCACTTGATTGCCTGTGCCAGGCGATCCATCGCCAGGTTGCGGTTCGGCAGCCCGGTAAGCTGGTCGTAGTTCGCCTGGTGTACCAGCTTCTGTTCGGACTCCAGGCGCTTGTCGATCTCGCGTTGCAGGCGCTCGTTCTGTTCGTGCAAAGTCGTGCGCTGCTGAGCTGTGGCCTCGAAGTGCGTGCGCAGCACCAGGTTGCGGTTGTTGAGGCGTAACAGAAAGGCCACACCACTGAGCACGGCGGCGCAGATCAGGCTCAGCGCCACGACGAACCAGGGCGAGGTGACGACGCTGTGGTTGATGGCGTCGCCAGGCAGCGTGACGACGAAAAAGTCGGTTCCTTTGACCCCGGCTTCGAGTACAGCCTCACCGGCCTTGTCGGCGGTGGTCCTCCAGCCATTCCAGTCCTCTCCATCCGCAGCGGCGAGCACGGTCCCGGCGTTCGTGATCAGGGCGGTACGGCGGATCGGGGATCCCGCCTTGTGGTCGCCCAGCATGGGTGACAGGGTCTCGACGACCGGCAGCTCGGCAATGACATTGCCGGCAGCACGCCCCTTGTGGATGACCGGGGTGCTCAGTGTCAGCACGGCACCTTCGCTGGCTTGCCGGACCCGGACTTCGCCGACATCCGTGGTGCGCAGCACCTGGTATGACTGTTCGGCATTGCCGTTCGACCCCCTGCCGACATCCAGCAGCAGGTGCCCGTTTTCCTCGACGAATGCGATGCGCTGAAATGCGGCCCGCCCTCGATCACTTGCGCTTCCGATGAAGTATTCGAACTCGCGCGTCACCGCCATCAGGCTGAGCTTCAGCCCGTCATGCAGCGACATGCCGAGTTCACGGTTGGCGAGGTACATCGCGAGCGGACGGCTGTGCGCCAGCTGCTCGACGGCATCCCGATGCTGCGCCAGGAAGAAGGCGATTGCCTCGGCCTTCTTGTCGATACCGAGCTGCTCCTGCTCGACCAGCGCATCGTGCAGCCGGGTCTGGCCGACATACGCAGACCCGACCAGCGCCGCCAGAACGAGGCTGAGCAGGATGCCTGTGACGACGATCGCGGTGTTGCTGTTGCGCAGACTCGAGGTATCCATCCTCGTCTCCGGGGCTAACCGGCCTGCGCGAAGCGTTCGTTATGCCGATCGAACGCCGGCAGCGGTACCGCGTTCACGCATATGACAGCCTGGTTCATTCCTCGCCCCATGGTTCCCAAAAACGTGGGCGACCGCCTGGGCGGTCACTGTTGCTCAACGGTTAGCGGCGGCAGGCGCCCGGTATTGAATCCACGAGTGCGCTTTGTCGCATCAGGCCAGGCGGGCACGTGCGCGATCGATCGCGGCCCTTACCTGTGCGGGTGCGGTACCGCCGATGTGGTCCCGGGCGGCCACGGAGCCCTCGAGGGTCAGGCAATCGAACACGTCGCCATCGATCGCGGGTGAAAACCGGCGCAGTTCGTCGAGGCCGAGTTCTGCCAGGTCGCAGCCCTTTTGGATGCAGTAGGCCACCGACTTTCCGACGACTTCATGCGCATCGCGGAAAGCAATTCCCCTGCGGACCAGGTAGTCGGCCAGGTCAGTGGCGGTCGCGAATCCCTTCATCGCCGCCTGGCGCATCGCGTCGCGGTTGCAGCTGATCGCCGGGATCATGTCGGCAAACACCTTCAGCGAGCCCCTGACGTTGTCCACCGCGTCGAACAGGGGTTCCTTGTCTTCCTGGTTGTCCTTGTTGTAGGCCAGCGGTTGCGATTTCATCAGCGTC
>JAGRHB010000184.1 GCA_020445245.1 Gammaproteobacteria bacterium | reverse complement strand
AGGAGCGGCGCCAGGAAGAGCACATCGAGCTCATCGCCTCCGAAAACTACACCAGCCCGCGCGTGATGGAGGCACAGGGCTCTGTGCTGACCAACAAGTACGCCGAGGGTTATCCGGCCAAGCGCTATTACGGCGGCTGTGAATACGTCGACAAGGCCGAGCAGTTGGCGATCGATCGGGCCAAGCAGCTGTTCGGCGCGGACTATGCAAACGTGCAACCGCACTCGGGGTCGCAGGCGAACTCCGCGGTCTACATGGCGCTCTGCCAACCGGGTGACACGGTTCTGGGGATGAGCCTGGCGCACGGTGGCCACCTGACCCACGGCGCCAAACCGAACTTCTCCGGCAAGATCTATCACGCGGTGCAATATGGGCTGGACCCGGCAACCGGAGAGATCGATTACGACGAGGTCGAGCGCCTCGCCCGCGAGCATAAGCCGAAGATGATTGTCGCCGGGTTCTCGGCCTATTCGCGTATTGTCGACTGGCAGCGCTTCCGCGACATCGCCGACGAGGTTGGCGCCTACCTGCTGGTCGACATGGCGCATATCGCCGGACTGGTCGCGGCCGGGATCTATCCGAATCCGGTGCAGATCGCCGATGTCACCACGACCACCACGCACAAGACCTTGCGCGGCCCGCGTGCCGGCCTGATCCTGGCCAAGGCAAACGAAGAGATTGAGAAGAAGCTTAACTCGGCGGTATTCCCGGGTGGACAGGGTGGCCCCTTGATGCACGTCATCGCGGCCAAGGCGGTTGCCTTCAAAGAGGCGATGGAGCCCGGCTTCGTCGCCTACCAGAAGCAGGTCGTGAAGAATGCGCAAGCAATGGCACAGGTGTTCATGGATCGTGGCTACGATGTGGTTTCGAAGGGCACCGACGATCACCTGTTCCTGGTCAGCTTTATCGAGGCCGGGCTGACCGGCAAGGACGTCGATGCCTGGCTGGGCACCGCCAATATCACGGTGAACAAGAACGCGGTGCCGAATGATCCGCAGTCGCCGTTTGTCACCTCGGGGATCCGCGTGGGCACACCTGCGGTGACGACGCGTGGCTTCGATGAAACTGCGTGCCGTGAGCTTGCCGGCTGGATGTGCGACGTGATTGACGGTCGAGGAGATGCCGGCGTGATCGACGCGGTAAAGACCAGGGTACTGGAGACATGCGCCAAGTATCCCGTCTACGCCTGATGTTGCACGGGCCGGCTGGATCAGGGGTCTAGCTCATGCGCTGTCCCTTTTGCGGAGCCCAGGACACCAAAGTGGTCGATTCGCGCCTGCACGGTGATGGCGATCAGGTGCGGCGGCGGCGCGAATGCACGGTCTGCAAGGAGCGTTTCACGACCTACGAGGCTGCCGAGCTGAATCTGCCACGAGTCGTGAAGAGCGATGGACGCCGGGTCAACTTCGATGGGCGAAAGCTGCGGGCCGGTATCGAGCGTGCCCTGGAGAAGAGACCGGTATCCACTGAAGCGACCGATGCCGCGATCAACCACATCACGCGGCGGCTGATGGCCGGCGGCGACAGTGAGGTGTCGTCCCGCAAGATCGGTGAGATGGTGATGGATGAGTTGAAGAAGCTCGATCAGGTGGCCTATGTGCGGTTTGCCTCGGTATATCGCCAGTTCCAGGATGTGAACGCGTTCCGGGAAGAGATCGAGCGGCTGGAGAAACAGCTGACTCCCGAGGCACGTCGCCAGCAGCTCGATTTCCTCGAAGACGAGCAATGAACAGCGCGTACAGCGCCGATGACCACCGCTTCATGGCGCGGGCCCTGCGTCTGGCCGAACGAGGGCTGTACACGACCGATCCCAACCCACGTGTCGGCTGTGTGCTGGTGCGCGATGGACAGGTGGTCGGCGAGGGCTGGCATCGCAGGGCCGGCGAGCTGCATGCCGAGCGCATCGCGCTGGCGGCGGCGGGTGAGGCTGCGCGCGGGGCTACGGCCTATGTCACCCTGGAACCCTGTGCCCATCATGGCCGTACACCGCCGTGCGCGCAGGGCCTGATCGAAGCGGGTGTGAGCCGCGTGGTGGCGGCGATGACGGATCCCAACCCCTTGGTGGCGGGCGGCGGACTCGCAATGCTGCGTGATGCCGGAGTGATCACGGGAGTCGGCCTGCTCGCCGACGATGCCGAAAGGCTCAATCCCGGTTTTCTGCAGCGCATGCGTCACGGTCGACCCTATGTGCGATGCAAGCTGGGGATGAGCCTGGATGGACGAACGGCCATGGCCAGCGGCGAGAGCCAGTGGATAACCGGCGTCGACGCGCGGCTTGACGTGCAGCGGCTGCGTGCCCGTAGCAGTGCCGTTGTCACTGGCGTCGGCAGTGTGCTTGCCGATGACCCTTCACTGAACGTACGTCTGGCGTCGGAGCAGCTTCCCGGCGTCGACACTCCCGACTATCTCCGTCAGCCGCTGCGCGTGGTGCTCGATACGCGGCTGAGGACGCCGCCGCGCGCGCGCATGCTCAGCCTGCCCGGTGAGACCTTGATCGTCTGCGGTGAGGCCGCGCCGGCCGAGACCGAAGAGGAGCTGCGTGCCACGGGTGCCGAAGTACTGCGCCTGCCGCAGCTTGGCGGACGCATCGAACTGCCGAGTTTGATGCAGGCGCTGGGTGCCCGCGGCATCAATGAGGTCCTGGTCGAGAGTGGGCCGACGCTGGCTGGCAGTGCGTTGTTGGCGGGAGTGGTGGACGTCTTGATCGTCTACCTGGCCCCCCATCTGCTCGGGCATGCGGCACGCGGTCTTGTCAATCTGCCGGGTTTGGAGCGGCTGAGCGATCGCGTGCGGCTTGCGTTCCTGGATGTGCGCCGCGTCGGCGCCGATCTGCGGATCGATCTGGCACCGTCGCTCAGATCCGAAAATGCCTGATCAGGCCGTCCAGCTGCGCTGACAACTGCGACAGCGACCGCGCGGCCTCACTCAGCCTGTGGTTGTCGGTAACGATCTCCTCGCCGTCGCTGTTGATCCTTACCAGACTGCGCGAGATATCTTCTGCGACAGCGAACTGTTCCGAGGCCGCATTGGCGATCTGCTGGTTCATTCCCTGGATGCTGGCGACCGAGGTGGCGATGCTGATCAATGACGCGCCAGTCTGCTCGCCTTGCTCGACCGTGGACTGCGCCATCTTGCTGCTTTCACCCATTACTCGTGCGGCCTCGCGCGCCTGCGTCTGCAGACGTTCGACCATCCCCAGGATCTCGGCGGTCGACTGCTGGGTGCGGTTGGCCAGGGTGCGTACCTCGTCGGCGACGACCGAAAAGCCGCGGCCCTGGTCGCCAGCCCGCGCGGCCTCGATTGCCGCATTCAACGCCAGCAGGTTGGTCTGCTCTGCAATACCTTCGATGACGTCGATCACGCTCCCGATCGCATCACTTTCGCGTTCCAATGATTGAATGGTCGTGGCGGCCGACTCGACCTGCTGGCCGAGTGTCTGGATCGCCTTCAGCGTGCCCTCGATGATCGATTGCCCCGCATTCGCCTCGGTATGTGCGCGGGTGGCGCTCTCCAGCGCACCTTGTGCAGAGTCCGCGACGTTCGAAACCGTATGGGACATCTCCTGCGTCGCTGTTGCAATCTGCGCGGTTTCCGCCTGTTGGCGGCTTGAGCGGTCGAGGTTCGCGTGGGTCATCGCACCCATCTGGTCGGACGACAGATTCAGCTGACGGATTGCGTCGCTGACCCGTCTGACGGTTTCGTGGATCTTGTCGGCGAATTCGTTGAATGACTGACTGACATCGCTGATCTCATCCCTGCCGTTGACGTCGAGGCGTGCGGTGAGGTCGCCATCACCGCTGGCAATCTCGCGCATACGGCCGGCAACACGGCGCAGCGGGGCAGCGATCGTGCGGATGCTCGTAAGGTAGGCAGCAAAGGCCATCAGCAGGCCAATCAGGATCAGGCTGCCTACCAGCCAGATGGCCGAGCTGCGCGAACCCGCTGCCGCGGCCAGCTGCTCGGCGACGATGCGGCGGGTTTCGTCTTCGATCTGTCGAGCATCTTCCATCAACGCATCGGCCACTTCGCCATAGCGCTGGCGTGTGCGACGCAGGTCGACATGGATCTGCATCGCGGTGTGGAACTGCTCTTCATTCGCCGCTGCAAGCTGGTTGAGCGTTGCGTCGAATGTCTGCGAGGCAAAAGGACCCCTGCCCACCGGCTTGTCGCGCAGAGATTCCGAGTCGGCGAGCTGGGCGACGTAGACCTTGAGGTCGCCGAGGCTGACCTCCGCCGCCTGGTTGAGCTCGGCATTTTCCGGCGCATCGAGCAGCTGGCGGTAGTCGAACAGGCGCGTCATCAATGCAAGCCGGGCGTCCGAGGTGGCGGATACGACCGCCCATTCCTCGGAATTGCGTGCGCCGCTCGACTCACCTTCGGCCATTCCCGCATTCCACTCCATGTTCACGAGCGCCTGGCTGGCCTGTTCCTCAATGACCAGCAACAGATCCTTGGTCTGCTGAACCGTGGTCAGGAAGCTTTGGTAGTGCCTGACATAGCTGTCGTGCAGTTCCAGCAGCGAATGGCGCACACTGTCGAAATCGGTCATCTTGGTACGGACCCGATCGAGTTGTTCGGCGGGGACCAGGCCTGCCTTGTCGATGGACTC
>JAGRHB010000183.1:3408-4622 GCA_020445245.1 Gammaproteobacteria bacterium | reverse complement strand
CGTGCCGAATCCGGCCTGCGAATCGATGGTCAGCGTGCCGTTGTGATCCTCGATGATCTTGTATGCCAGCGACAGCCCGAGACCGGTGCCCTGGCCAGTGGGCTTGGTGGTGTAGAAGGGCTCGAAGACCGTTTCCCGCAGTTCGTCGGGGATGCCCTGCCCCTGGTCCATCACCTCGATCACCGCCTCGTCCGCACTGGCGCGCGCCAGCAGGTCGACGCGATCGCCGGGTTTGGAGGCATCGGCGGCATTACCCATCAGGTTGACCAGTACCTGCGACAGCTGCTGCCGGTTGCCGGTGAGGACGATGTCCGAAGGGCAGCTTGCCTCGAAGCGGATGCCGTCATGCTTGTGCGTCAGTTCCAGCAGGTGCACTGCCTGATCGATGGCCTCGTGCAGGGCAAAGGTCTCGCGTTGTTGCAGGTGACGGCTGCCGCGGCTGAAGCTTTTCAGCGTGCCGAGGATGTCGGAGATCCGCCGCGTCTGCTCGATGATGTCCTCGATGCTCTGACGCATCACCTCGGGGTCTTCCTCGTGGCGCAGGTTCTGCGCCAGCGACGCGATGCCGGTGACCGGGTTGCCGATCTCGTGAGCGACGCCGGCGGCGAGTCGGCCGACCGAGGCCAGGCGGTCGTTGTGTGCCAGCTCCGCTTCCAGGTTGCCCAGGTCGGTGAGGTCCTCGATCAGCATCACCATGCCGGGTCGCGATGGGCCGGCGCCTTCGATCATCGGGTCGGCGTAGGCCGCCTTGTGCAGGTTGTACCAGCGCGGTTTGCCGGCCACCGGCAGTTCCATGCGGTAGATGTGGTCCTCGTTGGTGCGCGCGAATCCGCCAAGCAGGCCGTCCCAGGGCCGTGGCAGCTTGTTGAGTCGGGTACCTATCAATGGCGCCGCCTCGACCCCGGTCATCACCTCGAGCGCGAGATTCCACAGCACGATCTTGCCCTGGTTGTCGGTGGCGCAGACGCCCAGCGGCAGGTCCTGGAGGATCTGCCGGTGCAGGCGGCGCAGGTTGTCGAGCTCGATGCTCAGCCCCTGCAGCTGTGAGCGCGAGGTCTCCAGGCGGTCCTCGACGTGGCGCAGCGAGTCGGCGAGTGCGGTTTTCGCCTCGGGGTCGAGCTCCAGCCGGCGGTTGACGATGATGTGCGCGAGTTGCGGTCCGAGCAGGCCGGACAGGTTGCGTTCGATACGTTCGCGGAGGCGGCGCAGTTCGG
>JAGRHB010000183.1:0-3378 GCA_020445245.1 Gammaproteobacteria bacterium | reverse complement strand
GGTCGACCTCGCGATCGGCCATCGGCTGACCCAGCGTGCTGGCCAGCAGCGCGCGGAACTCCGATGGCGAGCCGGCGACCACGACGCCGGCCAGCGGCGCCGATGTCTCGGTGCAGCAGGCGCGTGCGGCCTCCTGTTCACCTGCAGACTGCCGGGTGAGCAGGGATACCAGCACGAACAGGCTGCTGTTGACCGTCAGGCTGACGAAGGTGGCAAACGACCATTTGTGCATGCCGCTGGCGGCGACCAGCTGCGGGATGCCCAGATCGGTGATCAGGATCCCCGAGGTGAACAGCAGTGGGGTCAGCAGCAACATCGACCAGACACCGATGCCGCCGAGCAGCCCGATGATGAAGCCACTGCGCGTGGCGCGTCGCCAGTACAGCAGTCCGACGATGCCGGGCAGGAACTGGGCGACAGCGACGAACGAGATCAGACCGAGTTCGACCAGGCCCTGGCTGTGCTTGAGTCCGGCATAGAAACCGTAACCGGCCATGATGATCAGGCCGATCAACAGGCGCCGGCCCCACAGGATCCAGCGGTACAGGTTCATCGCCGGGTCCGGGTAGCTGGCCGGCAGCAACAGGTGGTTCAGGCTCATCGAGGCGAGCGCGATGCTGGTCACGATGACCATGGCACTGGCGGCCGACAACCCGCCGATGAATGCCAGCAGCGACAGCCACGAGGGCCCGTCGGTAAAGGTGATGCCGAGTACGAAGTAATCCGGGTTGATCGCAAGACCACGATGCTGACCTGCCCACAGGATCACCGGGATCGAGATATTGAGCAGGAACAGGAAGGCCGGCATCGCCCAGGTGGCGGTGCGCAGCGCGCGCGCGTCGAGGTTCTCCGCGAACAGCATGTGGAACTGGCGCGGCAGCAGGAACGCGGCGGCGAACGACAGGAAGACCAGGGCGCTCCAGGGGCTCTCGTTGACCGGGCGGTACAGCGCCTCGAGTGCCTCCGGGTGGACCTGAAGCCAGTCGTCGAGGCCGCCGGGTCCGCCGAACACGCCGAACAGGGCATAGGCGCCGATGACCAACAGCACCACCAGCTTGATCAGCGACTCGAACGCGATGGCGACCACCAGCCCGCGGTGCTTTTCTCGCGGTGATATGTGGCGCGTGCCGAACAGCACACCGAACAGGGTCAGGGTGGCGCAGAACACCAGCGCGATTGTGTTGGACGGCACCTCGTTGCTCAGTACGCGCAGCGACTCGGTGACCGCCCGTACCTGGAGCGCGATGTAGGGGAGGGTGCCCAGGAGCATGAACAGGGTCACCAGCACCCCGGCCGCCTGGCTGCGATACCGGAATGCCAGCAGGTCGGCGAGCGAGGTCAGCTGGTACTCGCGGCTGACCTTCAGCAACGGCCGCAACAGCACCGGGCTGAGCACGAAGGTCAGCGTGGCGCCGATATAGATGGTCAGGAACAGCAGGCCGTGGTGGGCCGCGTAACCGACGCTGCCGTAGTAGGTCCACGAGGTGGCGTAGACGCCGATCGACAGCGTATAGGTGATCGGATGCGATACCAGGCGCGCGGGCACCAGCCCGCGATCGGTGGCGAATGCGACCAGGAACAGCACCAGCAGGTAGCCGAACCCGGCCGCGAACAGGGTCGCCATTTCATGACTCATCGGAGTCGTCGCGCCGGTCGATCAGCAGGGCCCCCAGGATGATCAACAGCCACAGGGCGTAAGGAGTGCTCCAGTGCAGGCTGTCATGCGCCCACCAGTCCGCCACCGGGGTCACGAAAATCAGCAGCAGCAGGGCGCCGAGGATGACGGCCAGTTCTCTGCTGAGCGGTAGACGCGGTGGGAGCATGACACGAGCCTAGCACCGCCGGAGTGTTACTAAAAGTAACGAATCGGACAGCGCTGTTCCGGGTCCCTCGACCGCGGCGGCTGCCGGTGCCGGTGGAGGACATGCTTTAATTGTCCGGAAACAATCATCAAACGGCACTGGATCGGGGGACACAGGCATGAATCCGGAAAAGGTCGTCTTCGGCTTTTTTATCGTGTTGGCGCTGACGCTCAATTTCGGCTTCTTCGTCGGCGAGATCGAGAATCCGGACCATCATCATGTGTTCGAGTTGTTCGCGGTGGTGGTCGTCAACCTGATCGCCACGGTGCTGAAATTCGGCGACCGCAGCCAGATGGGGGCCTTGTTGCTGGCCACCAGCCTGGTGGCGATCCTGCAGCTGATCGCTGCGGCCGTGGTGTGGACCTTTGCGGTGCATGTGTACGCGACCGGGCTCACGCCCGATGTGATGGCGAGCATCGTCTCACTGTCCGGCGGGGCCATGCTGGCCAACGTGATCTCGGTGATTCTGCTGATCATCGAGACGGTCATGCTGCGGCGCTGAGCGGCCGGTCGGCCGGCGCGCATGGACAGTATCGTCTTCCTGATCGTGCGGCGCATGCGTCAGCCACTGCTGACGCTGCTGGTGGTGTATGCGGTCGCGATCCTCGGCCTGGTGCTGATTCCCGGTCGCGACGCCGACGGAGGCGTGTGGCACATGAGCGTGTTTCACGCCTTCTACTTCGTCAGCTACATGGCAACCACGATCGGTTTTGGCGAGATCCCCTACGCGTTTACCGATGCCCAGCGCCTCTGGGTCAGCCTGTCGCTGTATGCGTCGGTGATCTCGTGGATCTACGCCTTTGGCACCATCCTCTCGCTGGTGCAGGACCGGACCTTCCAGGAGGCGCTCGCCGAGAGCCGGTTCGCGCGGCGAATCCGCAAGATGCGCGAGCCCTTCCATCTGGTCTGCGGCTATGGAGAGACCGGGACCGCGCTGGTGCAGGCGCTGACCCGGCGAGGCCAGCACGCAGTGGTCATCGACATCGACGAGGCACGCACCAATATCATCCAGCTGCAGGACCTGCGCGAGGTCGTCCCGGCGCTGCACGGTGACGCGGCGCTGACCCGTCACCTGCAGGAGGCCGGTCTGCAGCATCCTTCCTGTGCCGGTGTGGTGGCCCTGACCGATGACAACGACGTCAACCTCAAGATCGCGATCACGGCAAAACTGCTCAATCCCAGGATCAAGGTGATCAGCCGCGCGGATTCACACGATGTCGAGGCCAATATGGCTTCGTTTGGCACCGACCACATCGTTGACCCGTTCGACACCTTCGCCTCGCACCTGGCGGTCGCGTTTCAGGCACCCTGCCTGTACCTGCTGCAACGCTGGCTGACCGGTCGCGAGGGCGTCGCACTGAGTGAGCCGGTATACCCGCCGCGCGACGGGCACTGGGTGGTGTGCGGCTATGGACGATTCGGCAAGGCGATCTGCGCGCGCCTGGCCGGCGAGGGCATCCGGGTGGTGGTGATCGAGGCGTGCCCGGAACTGACTGGACAACCGGAGTCGGATTTC
>JAGRHB010000182.1 GCA_020445245.1 Gammaproteobacteria bacterium | reverse complement strand
ATGCTCGATTTCAATGTCGTGGGCCAGTGCCGCATCGCAGATCGTCTGCCCCGGCTCGGCGTCGATCACGGCGCCATCGGGACAGATATCGTCGTGCGGCAGAAATATGATCTGGGGCATCGGTTTCACTCGACCTCGCGGCCGTCCTCCTGCGCGAACTCGTCCACCCGATGGCCCGCCATGGCCTTGCGGATACCACTGTTCATGCGTCGTTCGACATAGAATTCGCAGTCCTTCTCCAACTGCTTGATGGCGGCCTCGACCTCACGGGCATCCTGCGATGACTCGGCCGTGGCGAGCAGGCAATCGAGCGCCTGCCGCACGCCTGCCCGTTCATCCGCCGACAGCAACTCGTCGCCATCGCGCGCCAACGCTGCGTTGAGCGCCTCGATCACACGCTGTGCCTCAACCTTCTCCTCGACCAGGCGACGCGCATCCATATCGTCCCGCGCATGATCGATCGACGCGCGAAGCATGCCCGTGATCTCGTCGTCGGTCAGGCCGTACGACGGTTTGACCTCGACACTTGCCGACACCCCGGAGGTTTGCTCGCGCGCCTCCACCTGCAACAAGCCGTCGGCATCGACCGCAAAGGTCACGCGGATTCGCGCCGCACCGGCGACCATCGGCGGTATGCCTCGCAGCTCGAAGCGGGCCAACGAGCGGCAGTCAGCGATCAGTTCGCGCTCGCCTTGCACCACGTGGATCGCCATCGCGGTCTGGCCATCCTTGAAGGTGGTGAACTCCTGCGCCCGCGCGACCGGGATTGTGGTGTTGCGGGGGATGATCTTCTCGGTCAATCCGCCCATGGTCTCGATACCAAGCGACAGCGGGTTGACATCGAGCAGCAGCATCTCGTCATCCGGCTTGTTGCCCGCAAGGACGTCAGCCTGTATTGCGGCACCGATCGCGACGACGCTGTCCGGATCGATGTCGACCAGGGGTTCGCGACCGAAGAACTCACCCACCTGCTCACGCACGTAAATCGTTCGCGTGGAACCACCGACCATCACCACGTCTTCGATCTGATCCGGCGTGACGCCGGCATCACGCAGCACCCGGCGGCAGGTATTGACGGTCTTGCGCACGTACGGCGCGATCAACTGTGCCAGTTGGGCACGCGACAATTCGCCATGCCACAAGGCCCCACCGGGTAAAGTGATCGCCACCACGGTGGACGGTTGCACTGCCAGCGCCTCTTTGGCCGCCCTCGCCTGATCGAGGACGTGCCTCAATGTGCCGCGTCCCGCGTCTTTGGAGATCCCCGCCTGATCGAGCAGCCATCCGGCCACCGCAGCATCGAAGTCGTCGCCGCCCAACGCCGTATCACCACCGGTCGCCATCACCTCGAAAACCCCGTTGTGCAGGCGCAACACCGAGATGTCAAAAGTCCCCCCACCGAGGTCATAGATCGCATGCACGCCGTCGGCACCGCGGTCCAGGCCGTAGGCAACCGCCGCCGCGGTCGGCTCGTTGAGCAGGCGGTATACGTGCAGTCCCGCCAGGCGCGCCGCATCCTTGGTCGCCTGGCGCTGTGCATCGTCGAAATAGGCTGGCACGGTAATCACCACACCGTTCAGATCACCACCCAGCGATTCCCGTGCGCGCTGCGCAAGCACCTTGAGGATCTCGGCAGAGACCTCGATCGGCGTGACCTCGCCGGCAACGGTTCGGATACGCGGGACGGCGCTGTCACCGCTGACGAATTCGTAGGGCAGTTCGGTACCGAGCGATTTCACGTCAGCTATCGCACGACCGATCAGCCGCTTGGCCGACGCGATGGTATTGAGCGGGTCGCCCGCCGCCGCCTGGCGGGCAGCCTCACCCACCTCCACACCGTCGCGGGTATACCGCACGACGGAGGGAAGGATGTGGCGCCCCTGTGCGTCGGCGAGGGTCTGCGCATGGCCGCTTCTGACGGTGGCCACCAGTGAATTGGTGGTGCCCAGGTCAATTCCTGCCGCCAGCCGGTGCTGGTGGGGTGCTGCGGACTGCCCGGGTTCGGCGAGCTGCAAGAGGGCCATCAGCAGGCCTCGTCCAGGTCGGCCTCGATTGCCTCGGCCTCCGCATGCAGCTTGTTCAGAAACTGCATCTTCTGTACCGACTGCGCGGTGGCGGCAAGCCGCTGCGGCGTGGCCTCCTCGAACGACATCGCCAGCTCGGCTATCTGTGACTGGATCATGGTGCCTATTTCACGCAGCAGGACGTCGAGGCTGCCCTGCGGATCGGCAGACGAACGCACCTCGGAGAGTGCTTCGCGCAGTTCCATCTGCTCCATCAGGAAGGCCGGATCGTTCAGGGTGTTGTTCTGCCCGTCGATGTCGACACCTTTCAGGCGCAACAGATACTGGGCGCGCTTGAGGGGATCTTTGAGTGTTTCATAGGCCTCGTTCACCAGGGTCGCGCCCTGCAGTGAAAGGCGCTGGCTGTGGTCGCCCGATGACGCATAGCGATCCGGATGCACGACCTTCTGCAAATCGCGGTAGCGCGTGGCCAGTGCGCCTGAATCAAGCACGAACCCTGCCGGCATGCCGAAGAGCTCGAAGTAGTTCTTGGAGAAATCGAACATCGGGTAATCCAATCAATGACGCCCGCATGAGGCGGGCGTCGGTGCCTCAAAGGTCGATCAGCAATCAGACCTTGAAGCTCTCACCGCAACCGCATTGGTCCTTGACATTGGGGTTGTTGAACTTGAACCCCTCGTTCAGGCCTTCCTTGCCGTAATCCAGTTCGGTGCCGTCCAGGTAGGCGAGGCTTTTCTGGTCGATGATGACTTTCACGCCGCGGTCTTCGAACACCGCATCGCCCTCGTCGAGATCGTCGACGAACTCGAGCACATATGCCAGGCCGGAGCAGCCGGAGGTCCTGACGCCCAGACGGACCCCGAGCCCACGCCCCCTGTTGTGCAGAAAGCTCTGCACCCTGCTGGCAGCCGCCTCCGTCAATGTAATCGCCATACTGCCCTCCGGACTGTCAGTCGTTCTGCTTGGACTGATAGTCGGCGATCGCGGCCTTGATCGCATCCTCGGCCAGCACCGAGCAATGCACCTTGACCGGCGGCAGGGCCAGTTCTTCTGCAATCTGGGAATTCTTGATCTGGCGCGCCTCGTCCAGCGTCTTGCCCTTGACCCATTCGGTCAACAGCGAACTCGACGCGATCGCCGATCCGCAACCGTAGGTCTTGAACTTGGCGTCTTCAATCACGCCCTGCTCGTTGACCTGGATCTGCAGACGCATCACGTCCCCGCAGGCCGGCGCACCGACCATCCCGGTACCAACGTTCAGCGCACTCTTGTCCAGCACACCGACATTGCGCGGATTTTCGTAGTGGTCGATGACCTTTTCACTGTATGCCATAGCTGTCTTCTCCCACAGATCTGCCTTGAGGCACCGCCACTGCCACAACTGGCAACAGCCGGCCAGGATGTCGTCTCAGTGGGCGGCCCACTGCACGCTGCGCAGGTCGACCCCTTCCTTGAACATGTCCCACAACGGGCTCAGCTCGCGCAGTCGATCGACTTGCGCGCGCACCTGCGTCAGCACGTAATCGATTTCTTCTTCCGTGGTAAACCGCCCCAGTGTGAAGCGGATCGAGCTGTGCGCCAACTCGTCCTCGCGCCCCAAGGCGCGCAGCACGTAACTCGGCTCCAGGCTCGACGAGGTGCACGCCGAGCCCGACGAGACCGCCATGTCCTTCAGCGCCATCATCAGGCTTTCACCCTCGACGAAGTTGAAGCTGATGTTCAGATTGCCGGCGATCCGCCGCTCCAGGTCGCCATTGACATACACCTCTTCCATGTCTTTCAGGCCGTCCAGCAGCTTGTCGCGCAGGACCCGTATGCGGGCGTTCTCTTCCACCATCTCTTCACGCGCCAGCCGGAAAGCCTCGCCCATGCCGACAATCTGGTGTGTCGCCAGCGTGCCCGAGCGCAGGCCCCGCTCATGGCCACCGCCATGCATCTGCGCCTCCAGACGGATTCGCGGCTTGCGCTGCACGTACAGGGCCCCGATCCCTTTCGGTCCGTAGATCTTGTGCGCACTGAAACTCATCAGGTCCACCGGCAGCTCCGACAGGTCGATAGCCACCTTGCCCGGACTCTGCGCCGCGTCCACGTGCAACAGGACCTTGCGCTCCCGGCAGACAGCCCCGATCGCCGCGATGTCCTGGATCACGCCAATCTCGTTGTTCACGTGCATCACGGATGCCAGGATCGTATCCGGACGGATCGCCGCTTCAAAGACCGCCAGATCGAGCAGACCGTTCGGCTGTACGTCCAGGTAGGTGACCTCGAAGCCTTCGCGCTCGAGCTGGCGACAGGTGTCCAGTACCGCCTTGTGCTCGGTCTTCAGGGTGATGATGTGCCTGCCCTGTTTCTGGTAGAAGTGCGCCGCGCCCTTGATCGCCAGGTTGTCTGACTCGGTTGCCCCGGAGGTCCACACGATCTCTTTCGGATCCGCACCCACCAACGCCGCCACGTTGGCGCGCGCCTCGTCAATCAGCTGTTCCGCCGCCCAGCCAAACGGGTGCGAGCGTGACGCGGGATTGCCAAACACACCATCCGGCGTCAGGCAGGCACACATCTTCTCCGCCACCCGGGGATCGACCGGCGTCGTTGCCGAATAGTCGAGG
>JAGRHB010000181.1 GCA_020445245.1 Gammaproteobacteria bacterium | reverse complement strand
CTCCACCAGCGTGACCCTGGCCAGCGTGACGAAACACGGCGAGGCCAGCATATCGAGCACCTGGACACCGATCTGGCGCAGTTGACCTTCTACCATCAGGTTCGGGTCGTATCTGTAGGCGGTGACACTCTGCACACGGTCGATCAGTTGCGCCGCCATCGCGTCGAACAGCGCCTCCTTGCTCGGGAAATGGTTGTACACGGTGCGTTTGGACACCTGCGCGGTCGCAGCGATGCGATCCATGCTGGTCTCACGGAACCCTCGTGCCTCGAACTCGTGCAACGCCGCGTCGAGGATATCGTCGCGCTTTTTCTCCGTTCTGCTGGGTTCGTTCATTTGCTGTGCCTGTTCCACCGAGCCGGGCGCGTCGCAGCAGTGCCGGCAGCTACAAAAAATCAATACTTCCGCACGCCCGTGTTGGGCATATACTACACCGTGTAGTTTACTTTGGCCCGACAACCCTGCGTGCGCAAGGTATTGCGGGCACGTTCGATAACCCAAACTCGGTTTGCGCTTCAATACGCAACTCGCGAAGGAACACGCCATGGTGATGCGCCTGATCCTGGTGGCCCTGGTCCTGGCCGGCATATTCGGCGGGATCTTCGGCTGGAAACAACACACTTCCCAGCAGATGGCCGCGGCCCAGGCAGCCGGCCTGCCACCACCGGTCATTGCGGCGGCCTCCGTCCGGCACGAGACCTGGCAGCCGTTCATCCAGGTGGTCGGCAGCCTGGTCGCGGTCGCCGGCATCGAGGTGACCAGCGAGGTCAGCGGCCAGGTCAGCGCGATCCATGTCAGCTCCGGCGAACCTGTCAAGCAGGGTGACCTGCTGGTCGAACTGGACGACCGGACCGATCAGGCGCAACTCAAGGGCCTGCTGGCCGAACGCGCCCTGGCACGCCTGAAGTACGAGCGTCTGGCGACCCTGGTCAAAGACAAGTCGGTGTCGAAATCCGACTACGACGAGGCGCGCGCCCTGCTCGACGCCGCCGATGCGGCGGTCAGCGCGCAGCAGGCGCTGGTCGAGAAGAAGCGCATAGGTGCGCCGTTCGACGGCCGCCTGGGTATCAGGCGAATCGACGTCGGCGAGTTCCTGACGCCAGGCGCGGCGATAGTGCCTTTGGAGAAACTTGACCCAATCTTCGCCGATTTCACGCTCCCAGAGCGCGAACTTGCGCGAATCAACGTGGATCAAACCATTGAGATCAAGGTCCAGGCCTACCCGGAGGCACACTTTGCCGGGCAGATCCGCGCGATCGACCCCGGGGTCAATATCGGTAGTCGCAGCTTCCGGGTACGCGCCGAGCTGCAGAACCCGGAGCAACGGCTGCGCCCCGGAATGTTCGCCGACGTGCGTGTGTTGCTGCCGCAACAGGAAGACGTCGTCACCGTGCCGGACACCGCGATCAGCTACGCACCCTATGGCGATTCGGTATTCGTGATCGAGGACCGGGACGGCCAGAGCGTCGTCACCCGGCGCCAGATCGAGACCGGGCCGACACGCAACGGCCGGGTATCCGTGGTGTCCGGTCTCAAGGCCGGGGAAAAGGTGGTCAGTGCCGGCCACAACAAGCTGCGCAACGGCCAGGCAGTGGCCATCGACAACCAGCCGGCACCGGCTGAGCGCGATGCCGGGGCAGGTCCCAGTACATGAAGTTCACCGACATCTACATCCAGCGGCCGGTGCTGGCCAGCGTGGTCAGCCTGCTGATCCTGGTCGTGGGTCTGCGCGCGATCACGTCACTGGACGTCCGCCAGTACCCCGAGACCAAGGACACGGTAATCACGGTCACGACCAGCTACCCGGGCGCCAGCAGCGAGCTGGTCAAGGGGTTCATCACCACGCCACTGCAACAGGCGATCGCCGAGGCGCAGGGCATCGACTACCTGTCGTCGACCAGCCGTCAGGGCCAGTCGGTGATCGAGGCGCACATGCGCCTGAACTATCCGCCCAACGATGCCGTCGCCGAGATCCAGGCCAAGGTCGCGAGCCGGCGCAACGTACTGCCCGAGGACGCGCAGGACCCGGTGATCACCTCGCAGACTGGTGACCGTACCGCGCTGATGTACATGGCCTTTTACAGCGAGGCGATGCGCGCCTCGCAGATCAACGACTACCTGTTGCGCGTGGTGCAGCCAAAGCTGCAGGCGCTGCCCGGGGTGGCCAAGGCCGAGCTGATCGGCAACAAGACCTTCGCGATGCGCGTGTGGCTGGATCCGAGGCGCATGGCGGCACTGGGCGTGACCGCACAGGACGTCGCCGATGTACTGCGTGCCAACAACTACCTGTCGGGTATAGGCCAGGCGCGCAGTGACTATGCGGTGATCGATCTCAGCGCGACCACCGACGTGGCCGACGTCGAGGACTTCCGCAACCTGGTGGTGCGCAGCAGCGGCGACACCCTGGTGCGCCTGCGCGATGTCGCGCGCGCCGAACTGGGTGCCGAGGACTATGACACCGCCACCTGGTACAAGGGCAAACCGGCGATCTTCGTCGGTGTGTCGCAGGCCCCTGGCGCCAACCCGCTGACGGTCGCCAAGGCCGTACACAGGGCACTGGTCGACATCCGCAGCCAGCTGCCGTCCGGGCTGGAGGCGCACATCCCCTACGATGCCAGCGCGTTCATCCAGGACTCGATCGACGAGGTGTTCACGACGCTGGTTGAGGCGGTGCTGATCGTGCTGGTGGTGATCTTCCTGTCGCTCGGCTCGATGCGCGCCGCGATCGTGCCCGGGGTGGCGGTGCCGCTGTCACTGGTCGGCGCAGCCTTCGTGATGCTGCTCCTCGGCTACTCGGTCAACCTGCTGACACTGCTGGCGATGGTGCTGGCCATCGGCCTGGTGGTCGACGACGCGATCGTCGTGGTCGAGAACGTGCACCGCCATATCGAGATGGGCAAGTCGCGCTTTCAGGCGGCGATCGACGGCGCGCGCGAGCTCGGCCTGCCGATCATCGCGATGACCACCACGCTGGTGGCCGTGTATGCACCGATCGGCTTCATGGGCGGCCTCGTCGGCACCCTGTTCACCGAGTTCGCGTTCTCGCTGGCCGGTGCCGTGCTGATCTCCGGCGTGGTCGCACTGACGCTGTCACCGATGCTGTCGTCAAAGGTGCTGCGCCCGGCTGGCAACCCTGGTCGCTTCGAGCGGGGGGTCGAGCACTTCTTCGATGGCCTGGCCGGCTTCTACCTGCGTCGCCTGCGAGGCGCCCTCGACTACCTGCCGGCGACGCTGCTGTTCGCGGCCGCGATCCTGGGCAGCATCTATTTCATGTTCGTGACCAGCAAGACCGAGCTGGCACCGACCGAGGACCAGAGCATCCTGTTCTTCCAGGCGGTCGCGCCACAGACCGCATCGCTGGAATACAACGAGGCCTATACGCGGGAGATCATCGGTGCGTTCGAGAAGGTCCCTGAGTATCACGAGAGCTTCCTGCTGCTCGGTTTCGGTGGTGACGACAACGTGGTGTTCGGCGGTTTCAAGATGGAACAACCGGCGAAGCGTGAGCGCTCGCAGATGGAGGTATTGCCCGACGTGCAGGGGCTGCTGAGCCAGATCGCCGGCTTCCAGCTGGCGGTATTTCCGCGCCCCAGCCTGCCCGGCAGCAGCGGCCTGCCGTTCCAGTTCGTGGTGCAGAGCGATGCCGATTTCCGCCAGATCGACGCCGTCGCAGACCAGCTGGTCGGACGTGGCATGGGCAGCGGTCAGTTCC
Source organism: Gammaproteobacteria bacterium (assembly GCA_020445245.1). The sequence goes on along the minus strand of JAGRHB010000181.1, from coordinate 947 downwards.
TGTTCCTGCGCAAGTCGATCGAGTTCTCGCGACCCAAGGCGATCCTGGTGATCGACCGCGACCGTGCCGCCGATCTCGGCATCTCGATGGCCGACATCGGACGCAACCTGGCGACACTGCTCGGCGGCAACGATGTCAACCGTTTCAGCCTCGAGGGCCGCAGCTACAAGGTGATCCCGCAGGCAGAACGCCTGTTCCGCCTGACCCCTGAGATGCTTGGTGACTTCTACCTGCGCAGCACCAGCGGCGACCAGGTGCCGCTGGCGTCGCTGGTACGGATCGAGCACGCGGTCGAGCCGAGCAAGCGCACCCAGTTCCAGCAGCTCAACGCGGTAACGATCGAGGGCCTGATGGCGCCCGGGGTCTCCGAGGGCCAGGCGATGGCGGCGATGGAGCAGATCGCTGCCGACGTGCTGCCGCGCGGCTTCACCTTCGACTACACAGGGGCAACGCGGCAGTTTGCGCAGCAGGGCAGCGCGTTGGTGCTGACGTTCTTCATGTCGCTGCTGGTGATCTACCTGGTGCTGGCGGCGCAGTTCGAGAGCTGGCGCGACCCGCTGATCATCCTGGTGTCGGTACCCATGTCGATCGCCGGCGCACTGGCCTTCGTGACGCTGGGTTTCGCCACGGTGAACATCTACACCCAGGTCGGCCTGATCACGCTGATCGGCCTGATCGCTAAGAACGGCATCCTGATCGTCGAGTTCGCCAACCAGCTGCAGATCGAGGAGGGCCTGGACAGGCGCGCAGCGATCGAGCGCGCCTCGACGATCCGCCTTCGCCCCATCCTGATGACCACGGTCGCGATGCTGGTCGCAATGGTGCCGCTGCTCACCGCGAGCGGCCCGGGCGCGGTCAGCCGCTTCCATATCGGCCTGGTGATCACCACCGGCCTGGGCATAGGCACGCTGTTCACGCTGTTCGTTGTGCCGGCGGTATACCTGTTG
>JAGRHB010000180.1 GCA_020445245.1 Gammaproteobacteria bacterium | reverse complement strand
TGCGTCCGGTGCACCCGGCGGTGCATCCGGTACAGCACGGCCATGACCACGGCTGACAGGAGCGAGAAATGACGACAGCAGATATCGGTGACGTTGATATGGGACGCGGCCTGGATACCACGCCGATCCCCTTGCTCGAACAGATACGCAGCCAGGGTCGGGTGTGGGAAGACCTGGCGGCACAGTACGGTGTGACCAACCCCGATCCTCCGTGGAAGGTGAACCTGGAGGGGATTTGCGATGCGCTGTCGGCAGAGGCCTGCGCGCTGCCGGTACTCGAACGGCGCTACGAGGAAGACGAACTGTCTGAAGACCTGTATGCCGATGTGCCCTACCCGGAGCGTCAGCTGCTGGCCCTGGCGCACTCGCTGATCCGCCGTGGCGTGGTTGATGAGGCCGAGCTCGAGACCCGGATGAAGCAGGTCCACGAACGCCTTACCCGTATCTAGTCACACTACAGGAAACCACCGATGTCCATACGCGGAGTCCACATCGAGATCCAGGACCTCAGCCACCGCTATACGGCAAAGAGTCCGATCACCTTCGACAAAGTGAACCTGGAGTCACCGCCAGGCGAAGTGCTCGCCATCATCGGACGCTCCGGTTGCGGAAAATCCACGCTGCTGCACATCCTTGCCGGCCTGTTGCATTCGACGTCCGGCAAGGTGCACCTGGATGATGCTCCGGTGGAGAAGCCGTCGCCTCGCTGGGTGATGATGTTCCAGGCGCCACACCTGTTTCCGTGGATGAAGGTCTCGCAGAACGTGGGGACCGGCCTGCGATTTGCGGGATGGAAAGAAGCGAAGATCCGCGATCGCGTGAACGAGGCACTCAATCTGGTCGATCTTCAGGACTACGCCGACAACAATGTTCAGGATCTGTCGGGCGGTCAGCAGCAAAGGGTGGCACTGGCGCGTTCGCTGGTGATGGAGCCTGAACTGCTGCTGCTGGACGAGCCGTTCTCTGCACTCGACGCCTTTACCCGCGCCTCGCTGCAGCATGATGTGCGCTCGATCGCCAAGCGCCTTGGCTTCAATGTCGTGATCGTCACTCACGATATCGATGAGGCAGTGATCATGGCCGACCGTGCCGTGATCATGGCCGGCAGTCCCGGAAAGATCGTGCATGAACTCGAGGTGGATCTCGCCGACCCCCGCGAACGACAGGATCCGGCCGTACAGGCGATGCGTGCTCGCCTCATGGAGTCGTTCGAAGATGCGGCCAATGCGCGGCCGAACGGCGCCAACAATCACGCTGTGTCTTAAAACCAACCACGAACCTTGAAGTGGTGAGCCTGCGGATTCGCAGGTCGGAAAATCCGACTGTCCAAAGGAGGATAGCGAACATGACGAGTCAGCGATTCAACAACAACCTGCGCGGCGGGACACTACTCGATTTCGACAAACATGAAGGCGGCATCGACGATCCCAAGCTGACACTGGATTACGACCCGATGTTCAAAGGGATCCTGGGCACCGGAGTCAGTCGGCGTGACTTCCTCAAGTCGAGCGGCCTGGCGGCGGCCCTGGCCGGTCTGGTGCCGTCGGCGGCCACATTCGCGCAGGAAAAGGTGTGGGATCCGGTGGTGCGCATCGGTTACATCCCGATCACTGATGCTGCTGCATTGCTGGTTGCGCATGAACTCGGGTTTTTCAAGAAGGAAGGCATCGAATCGGAACGGCCGACCCTGATACGCGGATGGTCGCCGCTGGTCGAGGCCTTTGCTTCACACCGCTTCAACCTCACGCATATGCTGATCCCGATCCCGATCTGGATGCGCTACAACAACAATTACCCGCTAAAGATAACGGCCTGGGATCACACCAATGGCTCGGCGATCATCGTCCACAAGGACAGCGGTATCAACTCACCGAAAGACTTCGGTGGCAAGCAGTTTGCCGTCCCATACTGGTATTCGATCCATAACATCGTTTCGCAGAAAATCATGAAAGAGGCGGGGATTACACCGGTAATCAAACCGCAGGACGCGCAGCTTGCGCCCAACGAGTGCAACTTCCTGGTGCTCAACCCGCCTGACATGCCGCCCGCGCTCGCCGCCAAGTCGATCGACGGCTATTGCGTCGCCGAGCCATTCAACGCACTGGGTGAGCTCAAGGCGGGTGGCAAGGTCCTGCGCTTCACTGGTGATGTGTGGAAAGGTCATCCCTGCTGCGTGGTTGTGATGCATGAGGCGGACGCAATGGATCCCGACCGTGCCGCATGGGCGCAAGGGGTGCACAACGCGATCGTAGGTGCACAGATCCATCTGGCCGAGAACCGCAAGGAGATGGCGCAGCTGCTGTCGCGCGACGGCCAGAAGTATCTGCCTTTCCCGAAAGAGATCGTCGAACGCGCAATGCTTTTCTACGATCCGGCGTATTACAACAACCCGAATGCGATCAAGCATCCGGAGTGGGGTATGGACAGGATCAACTTCCAGAGCTGGCCATACCGCTCAGCGACGGAGCTTGTGGTGTCGGATCTCAAGAAGACCGTGGTAACCGGCGATGCGGCTTTCCTCGAAACGCTGACTCCGGAGTTCGTTGCGAACGACCTGGTCAACTACGACTACGTCAAGAAATCCCTCGAGTTGAATCCTGCGTGGCGAAATGACCCCAGTGTGCCGAAGGGTGCTGATCCCTATACCCGAGTCGAGGTGATCGAGCTATGAACAACGGCTCCGTTCCGGTCGGGGGCGGGGAGGCCCGCTCGACCCGCGCCCTGAAGTCGTCCGGACGGGGCCTGTCGAACTTCTTCGGTGGCCTGGCGATCCTGTTTGTTCTTTGGTGGATTGGTGGGCTCCTGATTGAGGCCAATCCGCAGACTGCGAGTTTCGCGGACTTTGGCCCAATCCCGACGCTTTCGGCGTTTCCGGATCTGTGGGACAGAGGGAAGATCCAGGGCGCGGTGATGGCCAGCGGCTATCGCCTGGGCTCCGGTCTTGCGATTGCAATCGCGATCGGAGTGCCGATAGGGATCCTCATGGGACGCAGCAAGCGCTTTCGTGAGCTGAGCAACTCGCCCTTCCAGTTGTTGCGGATGATCAGCCCGTTGTCGTGGACGCCGCTCGCGGTCTTCGTGTTCCTGTCATGGGATCAGTCGATCATCTTTCTGATCGCGGTCGCTTCGGTGTGGCCTGTCATCTATTCGACAGCGGCCGGACTGGCGAAGGTGGATCCTGCGTGGTTCAAGGTGGCACGCAACCTCGGTGCCAAGCCATTGCACATGCTCACGCAGATCATTCTGCCGGCCATCATATTTGATGTGCTCACCGGCATACGCCTGGCCCTGGGTGTGGCTTGGGTGGTCATAGTGCCGGCTGAGTTCCTTGGTGTGACGACAGGCCTGGGTTACACGATCCAGGATGCGCGCGAGACCTTGTCGTACCACAACCTGACGGCAATGGTGTTGACGATCGGCATCATGGGATACGCGCTCGACAGCATCTGCGTGATGCTGATCAAGCGATACAGCTGGCACCGTGGTGGAGGTTGAGCGCAGCAGATTGAGCGGTCGGATAGGGAATCAAGAGTTTCGGCACGGTCCGTGGTTTCTCGCCTTGGTGGCCGAGTGAATCGTGAGGCAGAGGGTGCCGGCCAGAGTGAGGGTGTAGGTCCCCGGCAAAAGGGATCCAATAGTTAACAGCGAGGAAGAGAACCATGAACTTTGTAAAGTACGTTCCGGAAAACGTTTCACGCGGTGCGCTCGCCGTATCCGCCGGACTCATGCTTGGCGCTGTGTCGCCGGCATTCGCGCATCATGCGATGGGTGGCATGACTCCGGACACATTCGGGCAAGGCCTGTTGTCGGGCCTCGCACACCCGGTGATCGGTGTTGATCATCTGGCATTTTTGGTCGTCGCGGTGTTGCTGTCGTTTGCCCTGCAGGGGGCGGCACGCTTCGTTGTTCCGTTGGCATTTGTTGGTGCGACGGTCGGAGGCACGATATTGCATCTTGGGGCCGCAGATATCCCGATGTCGGAGACCCTGGTGGCGCTGTCCGTGGTGGTAGGGGGGGTGTTGGCACTGACCCGGCACTACCCCGGGGCCTTTGTCCTGGCGGCAATCTTCGCCGTCAGTGGCATTCTCCACGGCTATGCCTACGGTGAGTCGATTGTCGGGGCAGAGACCACGCCCTTGCTGGCTTATCTGATCGGCTTTGCGGCCATCCAATATGCGGTCATCGTAGGCGGTGTAATGGGCCTCGACAGGATCGCTGCGCGTTCCGAGCGGATGCGCGGACTTGCTGCGCGCATAAGCAGTGTGGGTGCCTTGTTGACCGGTGGAGTGTTCCTCGCCCTGAGCCTCGCTTAAGCGACGGCGTTTGCATGGGCCGGGGCGCACGCGGCGCGTGCCGTCCCGGTTCTTTTTTCGCATTCCGCACGGATGCCGGTGGGGTCGCGCCGTGCCGCGCATATCCCCTCTTCAGTCCATTGCTGGATCTTGTTCCTTTCGTTGATTCATCTTCGCAGATGCGGTGTTGCATTCGCTGGAACAGAGCGGGATTTCGCCCCGCAACGCGACAGTCGGAAGCATAGTGGAATCCTATAGAGATGATCGGAATATGGTCTTGGATTTCGATAACCGGGTGAACCATAGTTTTCCCTATCAGCGCGCTTCGGTAGAGAAGTGGTTGCAGAGAAGAGATCACGGTAGAGAGGAGAGAAGAGCATGTCATCGTCGACGCGAGAGAAGGTGATGCGGCATATAGACGCGGTGGGCTATCTGCAGCCGGCATT
>JAGRHB010000017.1:8858-14467 GCA_020445245.1 Gammaproteobacteria bacterium | reverse complement strand
ATGTCCTAGGCCTCTAGACGAACGGGACGAAAAACCTGATTTTTTGGTGGAGCCAGGCGGGATCGAACCGCCGACCTCAACACTGCCAGTGTTGCGCTCTCCCAGCTGAGCTATGGCCCCTCAAACGAGGCGCGTATCGTATTAAAGCATCTATTCCTTGTCCAGTATTTTGACGATTTTTTTGTCCCTGCCCCCGATCATTCGTCCTCGCCTTTGCCCCAGGAGTCACGCAGCGAGACGATACGGTTGAACACCAGTTTGCCCGGCGTGCTTTCTTCGCTGTCCAGACAGAAATAGCCTTCGCGCTCGAACTGGTAGCGCTCGCCGACCGCCGCCTGCGCCAACGCGGGTTCGACCATGCAGTCACGCAGTAAGCGCAGCGACTCGGGATTGAGGTCATCAAGGAAATCGCCGCCCTTGCCCGGTTCTGCCGACTTGCACAGGCGGTCGTACAGACGCACCTCGGCCTTGTGGCCATGCGTGGCGGACACCCAGTGGATCACCCCGCGCACCTTGCGGCCCTCAGGGTTGTGCCCGAGGGTATCCGGATCATAGGTGCAGCGCAGCTCGACGATATTGCCGTCGTGATCCTTCAGCGCCTGGTCACAGCGTACAACGTAGGCATTGCGCAGACGCACCTCGCCGCCCAGCACCAGGCGCTTGTATTTCTTGTTGGCCTCCTCGCGGAAATCGGCACGATCGATGTAGATCTCGCGGGTCAGCACCAGCTCGCGGCTGCCCAGCGTCTCGTCCTTCGGATGATTGCCGGCCTGCAATACCTCGGCCTGCTCGGCCGGGTAGTTGCTGATCACCAGCTTGAGCGGGTCGAGCACGGCCATGCGCCTTGGCGCAATCGCATCGAGGTGGCCGCGGATGCTGTTCTCCAGCACGCCCATCTCGACCGTGCCCTCGGACTTGGTGATACCGATCGCCTCGCAGAAATGGCGGATCGATTCGGGTGTGTAGCCGCGTCGCCGCAGCCCGGCAATGGTTGGCATGCGCGGATCGTTCCAGCCGGACACGCGTTTCTCCTGGACCAGCTGCGTGAGCCGCCGCTTGCTCATTACCGTGTATTCGAGATTGAGGCGCGAGAACTCGATCTGCCGCGGGTGACACGCGATGCTGATGTTGTCGAGCACCCAGTCGTACAGCGGGCGATGGTCCTCGAACTCGAGCGTACACAGGGAATGGGTGATGCCCTCGATCGCATCCGAGATAGGATGCGTGTAGTCGTACATCGGGTAGATGCACCACTCCGCACCGGTCTGGTGATGAATCAGGCCGTGACGGATGCGGTACAGCGCCGGGTCGCGCAGATTGATGTTCGGCGACGCCATATCGATGCGCGCTCGCAGCGTACGACTGCCGTCGGCGAATTCGCCGGCACGCATGCGCCTGAACAGATCCAGGTTTTCCTCGATCGGCCGGTCGCGGAAAGGGCTCTCGCGACCCGGCTCGGTGAGCGTACCGCGATACTCGCGTACCTGCTCCGGCGTCAGGTCGCAGACGAATGCCTTGCCCGCGTTGATCAGCTCGACCGCATAGCCGTAGAGCTGTTCGAAGTAATCCGAGGCAAAGCGCAGCTCGGCCCACTCATAACCCAACCAGCGCACATCCTCCTTGATCGCCTCGACGAACTCCTCTTCCTCTTTCGCCGGATTGGTATCATCGAAGCGCAGATTGCAGCTGCCGGGGTAATCCTGCGCTATCCCGAAATTGAGCACGATCGACTTGGCGTGCCCGATATGAAGGTAGCCGTTGGGCTCCGGCGGAAAGCGGGTGTGGATCGTGCTGTGTCTGCCGCTCTGCAGATCACTGTCGATGATCTGGCGGATGAAATTCTTCGGCGTCGCTGGTGCACCACTCATCGTTGTTTCATTCCATCAATTTGGCAGTGGGAGACGGCGTCAACCCTTGTTGCGTATGTAAGACACGGCGCGATCGATACGGCGCAGCGTCGCTTCACGACCGACCAGGGATATCGTCAGATCCAGATCAGGCGAAGGCGCACCGCCGGTCACCGCCACCCGCAAGGGCATCGCGACCTTGCCGAACCCGACGCCGAGTTCATCGACCGTCTGCGCAATCGCATCGTGAATGGCCGCGCGCTCCCAGTCTGGCAGTGAATCCAGCTTGCCGCGGACGCCACCCAATGCGTCGTCAGCACCGTCCTTCAATGCCTTCCTGGCTGCCGCTGGTTCGAACTCGTCAAAGTCCTGGTAGTAGAAGCGGCAAAGGGCTGCCAGCTCGACCAGGGTCCCGGCGCGTTCGCGCTGTGCCTCGATTACGCTGGCCAGGTCAGCCCCCTGTGCCGTTGCCACACCTTCCGCATCCAGGAACGCCCCGACCAGCACCGCGAGGCGCGCCGGGTCGGCGGTCTTGATGTACTGCTGGTTTACCCAGATGAGCTTCTCGGTGTTGAACGCCGAAGGTGCCCTGTTGACCGCGCCGAGGTCGAAGTGTTCGACCATTTCAGCTCGACTGAAGATCTCCTGATCGCCGTGCGACCAACCCAGGCGTACCAGGTAGTTCAGCAGTGCTTCGGGCAGAAACCCGTCTTCCTTGTACTGCATCACGCTGACTGCACCATGGCGTTTGGACAGCCGGGCACCATCGTCACCGAGGATCATTGGGACGTGAGCGAAGTCAGGCACCGGCCAACCCATCGCGCGAAACATGTTGATCTGCCGCGGTGTGTTGTTGATGTGATCATCGCCGCGGATCACCTGCGTGATTCCCATGTCGTGATCGTCTACCACCACCGAGAGATTGTAGGTTGGCGATCCGTCGGTACGGCGGATGATCAGGTCGTCCAGCTCGGTGTTGCTGACCACGATAGCTCCGCGGATAAGGTCATCGATCACCACGTCGCCGTCCTGCGGGTTGCGGAAACGCACGACGTGCGGTTCAGCGGGGTCGACCTCCAGCGCACGGCAATGGCCGTCGTAGCGCGGCTTCTGCTTGTTCGCCATCTGCTCCGCACGCAGCACGTCGAGGCGATCCTTCGAGCAGGTGCAGCGATAAGCATGGCCGGCGGCCAGCAGCTGGTCGATCACCTCGTTGTAACGGTCGAAGCGCTGCGTCTGATAGTAGGGCCCTTCGTCATAGTCCAGGCCCAGCCAGTCCATGGCCTCCAGGATGGCGTTGACCGAGTCCGCCGTGGATCGTTCGAGGTCGGTGTCCTCGATGCGCAGCACAAACTGCCCACCATGGCGCCGGGCATACAACCAGGAAAAAAGCGCCGTGCGGGCACCGCCGACGTGCAGATAGCCGGTGGGACTGGGCGCGAATCGGGTCTTGATGGTCATTGGACTGAAGCGGGGTCTGCCAAACGCGTGATTCTATCAGCCCCACCTCGAATGACTAGCCGGAAACGGCATTTCCTGAGGTGATTCACCCCGTCGCCCGACCCGCTCCGGCCGGTGTCGGCTACCCGGGCTACAGCAACCGGATCCGCCGGGCTTCACGCTGCCCTTGTCCCGACCGACTCAGGTCTCATGATCCCCAAGAATCCGACGGCTTGCGATTGCACCCATACCATCCGACCCAAAAAGCCGGTAACTTGACGCGACCTGATCGGCAATGGACCCCGGAAAATGCACTTGGCAGCAGACGACAGGCGAGACATGCGTTTTTTGAGGCTTCTGCTGCTTTGTCCTGCACTGCTGCTCGCCGCCTGCGCCACGCTGCCGGACAATGAGACACGCGTAGCGAGCAGGCAGATGACGGATATCGACAGCACACTTTCCGAAGCGGTCGCCACCAGTATCGCCGGACACCCCGGGCTTTCAGGATTCCATCTGCTCGCCAACGGACTGGATGCATTCGCCGCCCGCGTGCTGCTGGCAGACAAGGCCGAACGCACGATCGACGCCCAGTATTACCTGTTCCACGACGACCTCACCGGCAACCTGCTGCTGCAACACCTTGTGGCCGCTGCAGACCGAGGGGTACGCGTGCGCCTTCTGATCGATGACATGGATACGGCCGGGCGAGACCTGGATTTTGCCGCGCTCGACGCGCACCCCCATTTCGAGCTGCGCCTGTTCAACCCCTACGCCAGTCGCTCCTCTCGGATGCTCGAGATGCTCACGCGCTTCGGCAGCGTCACCCGGCGCATGCACAACAAGTCGTTTACCGTGGACGGCGTGGCCACTGTGGTCGGTGGGCGCAATATCGGCGACGAGTACTTCTCCGCCGATCCGACTGTGGAATTCGGCGACCTCGACGTACTGGGCACCGGTCCGGTCGCGACCGATGTCTCCGCGGTTTTCGATACCTACTGGAATCACTCGCTGGCGTATCCGGCCTCGACATTGAGCAGGGAAACGCCCACGCCGGACCGGCTCGACGCACTTCGTGCGCACCTCGCCTCGATCGCGATCCAATCGCAAGGCAGCACTTATGCCGCACGTCTACGCGCCTCACCCCTGGTCGAGCAGCTGACACACCAGCAGTTGTCCCTGCACTGGGGGCGGGCAAAGGTGTTTGCCGACGGGCCAGACAAACTGCTCACCAGCCCGGACGATCGGTCGACACACATGGGACCCCGACTGCAGGCCGATGTGCGAAATGCAGCGTCCGAAGTGCTGATCTTCTCGCCCTACTTCGTGCCCGGCGACACCGGCGTGGATTGGCTCGCCTCCCTCGTCGAGCGAGGCGTCCGGGTGCGTATCCTGACCAATTCCCTGGCATCCAATGACGTCGGCGTGGTGCACGCCGGTTATTCCAGGTACCGCAAGGACCTGTTGCGGGCCGGGGTCGGTCTGTATGAAGCGAAGGCACGATCAGCGAAGCCGGAAGAAGACCAGGATCAACACTGGGGTGGCTCTTCGCGGGCCAGCCTGCACGCCAAGACATTCGCCTTCGACCGGCAGCGCCTGTTCGTCGGCTCGCTCAACCTTGACCCCAGATCGGCGGTTCTGAACACCGAAATGGGGATCGTGTTCGACAATGCGCAGCTGGCGGGCATGGTCGGTGACTGGTTCGACACCAGGCTCCGCGATGTGGCCTATGAATTGCGGCTCGACGAGCGGGATGACATCGAGTGGGTGGAGCACAGGGCGGACGGAGACAGGATCTATCGGACGGAACCGAATACCGGTTTCCTGAAACGCATGTCGGTCTGGTTCGCGCGCTTGCTGCCGATCGAAGGACAGCTCTGAAGCGACCAGGTGGCGCCCGGGAGGAAAACACCCCGCCGCCGTCACGGCCACCTTGTCGCACCACGCCAGAACGTTTAGAATGCGCCGCTCCGATAGACCTAAGGCGCTGATCTTCAAAGCGTAATCGCGACTTAAGGCCTGGGAAATCGATCGGGCGCGTAGCTCAGCGGGAGAGCACTGCCTTCACACGGCAGGGGTCACAGGTTCAATCCCTGTCGCGCCCACCAATCACGAGCAAGATTCGGCACGAACCACCGACGGGCGCCCCGCGGCGCTCTGCCCGTATCTGGCACCTCATTGCATCCGCATCGGTATCCGCTGCATCAAGGCCGGCCTGTCCAGGATCTACGTCATGGCCAAGGGGAACGGCTGGGGCGACCTTCTGCCGACAGGTGTGGTGATGAACGGCGACTGGCGGTACCCCGCTCCTGAGGGCCCACCACC
>JAGRHB010000017.1:4279-8760 GCA_020445245.1 Gammaproteobacteria bacterium | reverse complement strand
CCCGCCGCCGGCAGACGCGGTCACAGCCATCAAAACCCCCTGCCTCCGTCAACCAAACGGCAAAATAGTGATTGAGAACGGCAATCCTGTGGCCATACTCTGACCGGGCGGGTGCCATACCTGCCGTCAAATCAGTCAATTGCCACCGAGGAGAACTGACATGTCTACCGATCCGATCGAGGCGAGCAATATCGCGCATCTGGACGTTGAATGGCGTCGCAAAGAGGCAACCGTGTGGTGCAATCTGGCGCCCCGCCCACGGCCCTGCTTCAATCTGCCGTTGCTGTCGGAGGTGATCGGTCTGGACACCCGGCTGGCCACCATGGGCCTCACCCGAGAGAAGTTGTCAGAGCGGCCACATTTTGTGGTGTTTGCCTCGCGGATGCCCGGGATCTTCAACCTGGGCGGCGACCTGGGTCTCTTCCGTCAGCTGATCGACAGCAAGGACCGCAGGGGCCTGGAGACCTATGCACGGGCGTGCATCGATGCCTCCTATCGTGTCTCGGTCGCCTACGACCTGCCGCTGACGACAATCAGCCTGGTACAGGGGACTGCACTCGGCGGCGGCATGGAAGGTGCCCTGGCGGCAAACCTGGTGGTGGCCGAGCGCGGCGTTCAGATGGGCCTGCCGGAGGTACTCTTCAACCTGTTCCCGGGCATGGGCGCCTATAGCTTCCTGTCGCGCCGCCTCGGTGCCAACGAGGCCGAGCGGGTGATCCTCAGCGGCAAGAGCTGGCGGGCCGAAGAACTGCACGCACTGGGCGTGATCGATATCCTGGCAGAGCCGGGCGAAGGTGAGACCGTGGTGCGCGATTACATCGCCGGACGCCAGCGCCGCTCGCCGAATTCAGTGATGGCGATGCAGCGCGTCCGCCGGGCCGTCAATCCGGTCAGCTACGCCGAACTCGAGGAGATCGCACTGATCTGGGTGGATGCCGCGCTGCAGTTGAAAGAACGCGATCTGCGAATCCTCAACCGACTGGTCCATTCGCAGAACAAGGTGTGTGCACAGTCGCAGGTACCGGATAGGGTCCGCGACGAGCCGGCGAAGCGAGTCAGCTACGCGATGCCTGGCTTTGCCGCTCTCTGATGTACCTGTCGAAGGCAGACCGGGTGTCTGCAAACGCCGAGCGCATCTCAGACACAGCCGATGGCGCGAGACGGGTGAAATCCCGATCGCTGATCTGGCACGCGCGGATCCCCAGCTGGTGCAGACGGCGTGCGCCCACGCTGCCGGCACTGCCCTTGAGTGCGTGCGCGAGGTCGCGGAACTGGCGCAGTGCACGCGCACCGATTGATCGGCCGAGCTGATCGAAAATGCTTTCGGCGTCCTTCGTGAATCCCTCGATCAGTTCGCTCACGAACGTCAGGCCACCACCGAGATCCTCGAGCTCACGAAGAACCTGACGGTCGATGATCTCGCCGCTGTTGCCGACCGGCAGCGGACGCTGGACAGGCGACGACGAGGTGCCGGCCCCCGTTTTGCCGGTTGCATCGAACGCGGTCTGTTCACTCACGACCCGGCCCAGTGATTCAAGCAGCGACCTGGCATGGATGGGTTTGGAGACGAAGGCGGCCGCACCTGCGTGGATGCATTCCTCCCTTGCCTTCGATGTCACGTCGGCCGACAACATGATCACCGGGATTGCTTGCTCGTCAGCGTGTGTAAATCGGTAGATCTTGAGTGCCTCGATACCGTCCATGACCGGCATCTGAATATCGAACAGCGCGATATCGAAGCGATGCGAGTCCAGCGCGTCCAGCGCCTGCTCGCCATCCTCGACCAGGTACACGCGATGCCCAGCTTTTTCGAGTATGCCTCGCACCACCTTTTGATTGGTCTGGTTGTCCTCGGCCACGAGGATCTCCAAGGGCTGCAGCACCTTGTGTTCGCGCGCATAGTGGTCGATGAAGTTCGCCACCTGGGGATCTTCGACCACGCCGACATACAGCGAATGCAGTGCATTGAACAGCAGTGTCTTGTCGAAAGGAGTGACCAGCACCGCTGCAAAGCCGGCATCGAGCATGTGCTCCTTCCAGTCCGGGTCTGGCTGAGGCGGCGAGATCAGCACGAACGCGAGATCCTGCAGCAGCCTGTCGTGCCTGGTCGTTTGCAGCAACTGCACGAGGTCAGACTTGGAGCCCCGGGCATCGACGATTACTGTGTTGTACGGCACACCACGGTTGGCGGCGTTGACCAACTCGGCAATCACCTGGGCCGCGCCTTCGCGTTGCTGAGCCGACACCCCCCAGCCGGACAGCTGGGTCATGATACGCCGGCTTTCCACCTGGTCGCCGGCCATCACCAGCACCCGGCTCGCCGTGAGCGTGAGGGCCTCGGCGTGACGGTCCGACACCGGACGGCGCACCACGAAAGGCAGCTCCAGCCAGAACAGGCTGCCCTCGCCGGGCACGCTTTCGACGCCGATAGCACCGCCCAGCAATTCCGCCAGCTGCTTGCTGATCGTGATCCCCAGACCGCTGCCGCCGTAGCGGCGCGTGGTCGACTCGTCGGCCTGGGCGAAGCGCTCGAATATCCGCTTCTGCGCCGTCTTGTCGATGCCGATCCCCGTATCCGCGACCTCGAAGCGGATCCATACGCTGTCATCGCCGACATCCCTCGGCGCGCGTTTCACGGTCAGGTCGATATGTCCCTGCTCGGTAAACTTGATGGCATTTCCAATCAGATTCACCAGGATCTGTTGCAGATGGTGCTCGCTGCCGCGAAGGGCGTACGGCAGCTCCGGTGATATCCGATAATTGAAGTTCAGACCCTTGCTGCCCGCGGGTGCGGCCATCATCTTGGCGGTGTTGCCCACCAGCCGGTGCAGGTCGAAATCGACCTCGTCCAGCGACATCTTGCCGGCCTCAATCTTCGAGATGTCCAGCACGTCATTGATCAATGCGAGCAGGCTGGTCGCCGATACGCCAATGGTGCGCGCGTAGTCCTCCTGCTCAAGGTTGAGCGGCGTGGCGCGTAACAGCTCCGCTATGCCAATCACGCCGTTGAGCGGGGTTCGCAACTCGTGGCTCATGGTCGCCAGGAATCGCGACTTGGCCTCGTTGGCCTCGATCGCCTGCTGCTTGGCATGATTGAGGCGCGCCAACAGCATTGCCACATAGGCGGGCAGAATGATGAGGCCGAGCAACAGGCCGATGCCGAGCGGCAGATGCTCGTGCCAGTATGGGTTGAAACTGATCACCAGACCGAAGCCCAGCGTGCTCATGGCGGCAGCCAGTACCAGGTAGCGCGTACCGTAGCGGAAGCCGTTGCCAAAGATCACCCACAGGTAGACGACATACAACGGCGACGTGGTCAGGCCAAAGAAGTACAGGCCATAGGTCGATTCGCCGATGTCGCAAAAGATACCGATCACACGGCGTACCCGGCTGGCCGTCGGCCCTGCCGCGATCCACACCAGCAGGCCGAAAGCCACGAACAGGAAGGCCACTGTCGAGCCCAGTGCCAACCGGTGCAGATCCGTCGGCTCGACGAGCAGAGCGAACGACAGATAAAGGACCACAGCCGACAGGATGCCTATCCTCAGCAGGCCCTGCTCGAGTTCCGCATCGAGGGTCTTGCGGCGTCGCGTTATGAAACTGATGATCGACTTGATACGGGCCATGACATCCTTGTTCATCCAACTCGGGGTTCACAGTCGCCCCGCGAGGACGCGCGTGACGACAGAATTCGATCGAGATTGAGCAGCAGCGCCTCCACACAGTCGGGGTCGAAATGCTGCCCGGATTCGCCACGGATCAGCTCCAGGGTCTGTTCCAGCGTCCACGCACGTTTGTAGGGGCGCTCTGACATCAGGGCATCAAAGACATCCGCAATGGCGACGATGCGGGCCTCGATCGGGATTGCCTGGCCCTGCAGGCCGCGCGGATAGCCCTGACCATTGAATTTTTCGTGATGACACCAGGCGATCGTGGCGCCGAACTGCAGGTATTTCGACGGGCTGTCGCGCAGAATCTCGTAGCCCATTCTTGCATGTTGCATCATCACCGAACGCTCTTGTGCATCCAGCCTTCCGGGTTTGAGCAGGATGCTGTCAGGCACGCCGATTTTCCCGATATCGTGCATTGGCGCAGCCTGCTCGATAATGTCGCAATACTCCGCATCCATACCCAGCGTCTCGGCGATCAGTCGTGCCGCGTGGGCCATCCGCAGGACATGCCCATTGGTGTCACTGTCACGATACTCACCCGCCTTTGCCAGGCGCAGGAGTGTTTCTTTCTCACGCAGCCGCAGCTCACGGGTCTTGTCGCTGATCTCTTTTTCCAACCAGCGCGCCCGATCACGGATGATCGACTGTTGCTGCCGAAGCTTGAGCAGATTTCTGCATCGTGCCCGGCATTCGTGATGGTCGATCGGCTTGGTGAGGAAATCAGTGGCACCGGCCTCCAGGGCCCGATACTTGGTGCCCTGGTCATCGACGCAGGTAATGATGATCACCGGCACATCGACGCAGCTGGGA
>JAGRHB010000017.1:0-4182 GCA_020445245.1 Gammaproteobacteria bacterium | reverse complement strand
GGGTATTGCGCAGCCACTGCGTGAACTCGACGCCGTTCATGTGCGGCATCTTCAGGTCGGTCAGCACCAGATCGTGTGGGTTGTCCTTGGCCCATTCCAGGGCCCTGATCGGATCGGCGAACGAAACCGCTTCCGTATCGTCGCCGAGCGAGCGGATAAGCTGCTCGAGAATCATCCGGCTGATCAACTGATCATCGACTATCAGCACTCGTGACATCGAGTAAATCCCCGAAATTCAAACGCTTCCGAGGTTCCACGTCTGCAATTTGTTTGTCAACGGCAAGTTGACGGGAATTTCGAGGAAGTAAAAGATGCACCATGGGATTGCCGATACCACCGCAATCGGTGTTGCCGGGGCGCGTATCATCGCCAAGACTTCTGTAGCGGCGTTGATCCAGGGGCAGAATCGCCGGGTATCTCGTGAGCATCCCCGGCGCATGGCACGAGCTGGGCCGGCCGACCAAACTGGAAAAGAAACGACCATGCAGAGCCCGAAACGGCCAAAAGACAGCCCCGAAGGCATGCATCACCCCACGAAACAGAAGAGATTGGTTCCGGCAACTCACGATCGGCGATGCAGGCTGCGCCACACCGCCCCGGCGATCTGCCTGCTCACCGCCTCTGCAGCAATCGCCAATCCCGATGAGAAGCTCAGACACTTTCTTTCGCTGTCTCTCGAAGAACTGATGGAGCAGAAGGTCACCATATCGACCCAGACCGCCAGATCACTGAGCAATGCACCTTCCGCAGTCAGCGTCATCACCGCGGAGGACATCAAGGCCACCGGCGCCACGAATCTGGTCGACGTACTGCAGGGCGTACCCGGCATCTACGTCCGGTACAGTCAGTTCGGCTTCAGGCCGCTGATCAGTTTTCGCGGGGCCAATGACAAACAGACCCTGCTGATGGTCAATGGCGCGCCGATGAGTGACCTGATGTGGCGACTCGGCATCTTCTGGAAGGGCCTGCCCGCCAGCGTCATCGATCGCGTGGAGATCATACGCGGCCCCGGATCTGCGCTGTTTGGCACCGACGCCTCCGCCGGCGTGATCAACGTAATCACCAAGACTGCCGGAATCATCAGCAACAACGAGGCCGGTGTGCGTATCGGCAGTTTCGACACGCAGAACGGATGGCTTCAGTATGGCGGCCAGTGGAACGGCTTCGACGTGGCAATGACCGCCGACCTGGCACGTACGGACGGGCACGGGCCTCTGATCGACAGCGATGCCCAGAGTCGCAGCGACCAGGCCTTCGGCACCAGCGCATCACTGGCACCGGGTGAGGCCGGATACGGTTGGCAAAACACCGATTTGCGGTTCTCACTGTCGAATGCCAACTGGCAACTGTTGGCCGACTACACGCGGCACGACGATCTGGCGACCGGGCTGACCGGTGCCGGTGCGCTCGACCCGGTCACCGAAGGTACCGACAATCGGCTGGATATCGGTTTGTTGTATGACAACGAGCAGTTCAGCGCCGACTGGGGCGTCAACGCCGAACTGCGCTATCGCTATATTGACTACACATCGGGTGAAGGTTTTCAGGAGTGGCCACCGGGCCACACCGATGCCTCAGGCATTTACCCTGCCGGTGTGTTCAATCAGATGACGTCAGCAGAGCAGCGGCTGAGCGCTGAGGCCGGTGGCATCTATCGCGGAATCGACGACCACGCGATACGGATGGGAGCCGGCTATGTATGGCAGGACCTCAATCATGTCGAACAGTGGGTCAACAGCGGCGTTGGGGGCAACGGCAATCCCCTTCCGGCGGGAGGTCCGCCGGTGGACATCTCGGATACCCCTTATGCGTTCGCTCCAGAGAAGACACGGCACAACGTTTACGTATACCTGCAGGACGAATGGGCCATCGCCCGGGATTGGGAACTGACCGTCGGCGCCCGGTACGACCATTATTCCGACTTCGCCGGGTCGCTGGCCCCGCGCCTCGCCCTGGTCTGGCAGACCGGCGACCAACTGACCACCAAACTGTTATACGGTCAGGCGTTCCGCGCACCCTACTACCAGGAACTGTACGCCGAGACCTCGTTCTCGCTCCCCAACCGCGACCTGGACCCGGAGCGGTCCGAGACCTGGGAACTCGCCTTTTCGTTCAAGCCACACGACGGGCTGTACCTGGGCATGAACCTGTTTAGATTCGAGCAGCGCGATGTGATCAGTCTGCAGCCTGTTGCGGGGCAGCCCAAGCTGCAATATCAAAACGCCGGAGAGTACCGCATCCATGGCCTGGAACTGGAAGGCTGGTGGCAGCCGGCGCAGTCTCTGCGGCTCGCCGCCAATTTCACATTGAATGACCCCGACAGCAGCCGCTATCGCGAGATCGGCCTGCCCAGGCAGCAGGCATACCTGCGCGCCGACTGGCAGTTCCTTCCCGGCTGGCACTGGAATGTGCAGACCAACTGGATCGGTGAACGCGAAAGAAGCGCAGGCGATCCTCGCGCGCCGGTGGATGATCAGATGATCACGGACTCGACGTTGCGCTATGCCGGGATCAGGCGCTGGGAATTCGCGCTGTCCGTTCGCAACCTGTTCGATGTGGACGCACGGGAATTCATGCGTTCTTCAATTCCCAACGATCTACCTCTGCCCGGCCGCAGTATCTATGCCGAAGCACGGTATCTCCTCGACAACTGACTGATAAACGATGTCCAGCATGGCGAAACGGTGCAGGGAGCACCTACAGTGAAACCGGTGATCGCAGGATTGCTGAGGCAGATCGGCCTGTGCATGGTCCTGTGCCACATACCGGCCGCACCGGCACAAAGCCCTGCGGAAAACGAGCTTCTGCTCAAGACCGCCTTCGTGTTCAATTTCGCCAAACTGACGCGCTGGCCAGCCAACACATGGACAGAGGACGCGCCCATGTTCAACCTCTGCACCGCCGGCAGCGACGACCTCGTCGCCAGTCTCCGTCACCTCGACAGGGAGCGCATTGCCGGGCACCCGGTCGCCATCCGGCCGTTGCAGGCAGCGGATTCACCCGATGGCTGTCATGCGCTGTATATCGCCGGGTCGGAGCATATGAGTTTCCTGCGATGGATCGATCGAACCCGGTCCCGGCCCGTATTGACGATCAGCGAGATTCGCGGTTTCGCCGATGCCGGCGGGGCGATCCAGTTATTCCGGGACAAAGACCGAATCCGCTTCAGGATCAACCGTGACGCCGCGCGCGACCGGGGGTTGACACTCAGCGCGCGCCTGCTCGACCTGGCCGTAATCGTCGACACGGAGGCCGGGCGATGAGACTGCTACGTGATGCATCGATCAAGCGCAAGCTCTACGCCATCATCATGGGTACCACGACAGCCGTGCTGCTGCTGAGCCTGGCACTTTCGCTGGTGCTGCAGCTCGGTGCGGCCCGCGATGCCGCGAGCAGCCATCTGCATGCACTGGCAGCGGTTTTTGCCAGCTACAGCCGCGCAACCGTCGCTTTTCGCGACAGTGACGAGGCCACGGGTGTACTCGCCGCACTCGCCACCCAGAGCGATGTCCTGTCGGCCACGATTCTCCTGCCTGACGGTGACGTCTTCGCCAGCTATCAATCCCCCCGCAGACGTGCCCACGGCAAAGCGCCGACACCGGAAGATCGACCATTCGACCGGATAGCCGCCGAACAGGCAATCGTATTCGACGGCGCCACTATCGGCCATTTGCGTATCGTTGGTGACATGAGCCGGATACGGGACATTCTCGCCATGCAGGCAATTCTGGCCGTGGCCGTGTTTGTCGTCGCCATGCTGATGGCAGTGCTGTTGTCCAGCCGACTGCAAAGGATCGTGTCCATCCCTGTTCAGCGCCTGCTGGTCGCCATGCAGGGCGTCACGATGACCCGTCGGTTCACCCACCATGCCGAACGCGTCAGCGAAGATGAGCTCGGGCAGTTGACCGACAGCTTCAACGAAATGCTGGACCAGATCCACGCATACGACCATGAACTGAACCACTATCGGCAGGATCTCGAGGAGCAGGTCATCGAACGCACCATGGAGCTGCGATCGGCCATGCAAAGGGCTGAAGCTGCCAGCAAGGCAAAAAGTGAGTTCCTCGCCACGATCAGCCACGAAATCCGCACCCCGATGACCGGGGTCATCGGTTTCACGCGTCTGCTCGAAAAGACCGAGCTCGATAATCAGCAGCGGGACTACACGAGGATCATCGGCAG
>JAGRHB010000179.1:3466-4743 GCA_020445245.1 Gammaproteobacteria bacterium | reverse complement strand
CGGCGTAACTGTTGTGAAGTGCCATCGAACCCCAACCATTCCGTTCCGGGAAACAAGCTTAGCAGAGGCGCTCAGCGAACCTCTCACTGGTAAATGACACCGGACTCGCGGCTGTAGATGCCGAATATGGCTGTCTCCCCCCCCGGGGTGAAGTCCGGATGAGGACGTCAATCGAATCCGTTTGACTCTGCTCCCTCACCCCACCCCTCTCCCGGGGGAGCCGGCGACCACTCGATGACCCACCCCAATGTACCGACTGATGCGGCAAACGGATCACAGGTGCAGCAGTTGGCAACACCCGCAAGTTCGCCATCGATCAGAACCAGCGGCACACGATCCCGAAGCCATGGCGGAATCCCGCATTCCTGTGCCAGGTCCTTGAACGATCGGCGGCCGACACGACCGGCAGGCCTGCAGCACAGACCCGCGCGACGAAACCCCAGTTGCACCCGGCCATGTTCCCAAAGCTGCGGGGCGATACCGCCGGGGGCAAGCCTGCGCCGTACCAGCCCGAGGCCGGGCCCCAGCAGCAAGGGCCCACCATCCCAGTCCAGGTCGGCGGCCGGCGGCGCACACCTGTGCTCCGCCACCAGCCAGACCTCGTCACGGTAGCGGCGCAGCGTCAACCCCTGCCAGGCGATGCAGACCTGCGCATCGGCGCGCGCCGTGTACAGCTGTGACAAGGCCTCCTGCAGGCGAGTGGCGGGCAGTGGCGCCGCGCCAAGTCGCTGCAACCACAGGCGCAGGAGACTGCGCGCCCTGGCATCGGGTAGGCCGCGCAGAGCCGCCACCGGCAACCTGTCCGCCGACGACCCGGGTATCTGCGCCAGGTCGAGCGCTGCCTGATCGCGGATCATCGCCGCGGCGTCCGCACAATGCGCCGCGCTGCGGGCGATGTTCTGCACCGCCCCCGGCCAACGTTCAGTCAGCGCCGGCATCACCCGGTGACGCAGGTAGTTGCGATCAGCAGCAAGGCCTGCATTGCTCGGGTCATCGACCCAGAGCAGCCGATGTGCGACAGCCCAGTCATGGATTGCCGCACGACTCGCCGCCAGCAACGGCCGGGCATGCCACCCGCCCGCCCACGCGCGCACCAGCGGCATCGCCGCCAGGCCCTCGACACCGGCACCGCGCAGCAGCTGAAGCAGCAGTGTCTCGGCCTGGTCGTCACGATGATGAGCCGTCAGCAGCATCTCTTCCGGACCGATCGCTTCGGCCAATGCGTTGTAGCGCGCCACGCGCGCCGCGGCCTCCGGGCTCTCGCCGGGTCGGTGCAC
>JAGRHB010000179.1:0-3367 GCA_020445245.1 Gammaproteobacteria bacterium | reverse complement strand
CGGACCGATCGCTTCGGCCAATGCGTTGTAGCGCGCCACGCGCGCCGCGGCCTCCGGGCTCTCGCCGGGTCGGTGCACCGCGTCAACCTCGAGGGTGGTCAAGGGGATGCCCAGGCGCTGGCATTCGCGGCGGCAGTGCTCCGACCAGGCGGCAGACTGTGCCTGCAGTCGATGATTGATATGGATGGCCGACAGGGGCGCACGCAGGCGCGCACGCATCATCACGAGAAGATTCAGCAGGACGCTGGAGTCGAGGCCGCCGCTGAAAGCGACCCGGTAGTGTGTGGCGGCGGGCAGATCGTCATTCAGCCGCCCAAGCAGAAAGTCGGGCGTGAGTGACTGCACATCGGGCTTAACGCGCGACGACACCGTAGGTCATCAGGCGCTCGTAGCGTTGCTCCAGCAAGTGATCGATCGTGACCTCGCGTACCGCGTCGAGGGCACCCAGCAGCGCCTTCTTCAGGTTGCGCGCCACCGCGTCGGGGTCGCGATGACCACCGCCCAGGGGCTCGGGCACGATGTCGTCGATGAGCTTGAAATCCTTCAGGTGCTTCGAGGTGATCGCCATCGCCTCGGCGGCCAGCGGTGCCTTCTCCGCATCTTTCCAAAGAATGGACGCACAGCCTTCCGGGGAGATCACCGAATAGGTGCTGTACTGCATCATCAGTACCCGGTCACCCACACCGATCGCCAGGGCGCCGCCGGAGCCGCCCTCGCCGATCACAGTCGCGATAATCGGTGTACGCAGTCCCGCCATCTCGAACAGGTTGCGCGCGATCGCCTCGCTCTGCCCGCGTTCTTCGGCACCCACGCCCGGGTAGGCGCCCGGGGTGTCGATAAAGGTCAGGACCGGGAGACCAAACCGCTCGGCCATTTTCATCAGGCGCAGCGCCTTGCGGTAACCCTCCGGACGCGGCATCCCGAAATTGCGCAGGATCTTCTCCTTGGTGTCGCGTCCCTTCTGGTGACCGACCAGCATCACCGGGCGTCCCTCGATGCGCCCAAGACCGCCAACGATTGCCTTGTCGTCTGCAAAGGCACGATCCCCGTGCAGTTCTTCGAAATCGTCGACGATACGTGACACATAGTCGAAGGTGTAAGGGCGCAGCGGATGGCGTGCGAGCTGCGAGATCTGCCACGGCGTGAGATTGGAAAAGATCGACTCGGTCAGCGAACGGCTCTTGCCCTCCAGGCGTTCGATCTCCTCCTGGATGTTGATCTCGTTGTCGTTGCCGACGAGGCGGAGTTCCTCGATCTTGGCCTGCAGTTCGGCGATCGGTTGCTCGAATTCGAGAAAATCAAGATTCATTGTTCTGTATCTGCGGCCCCTGAAACCCGGTAATCATACCGCAAGGCACGGGGCCGAAGCGCCCCCCTGCGCATGCCCGCCCAGCGCGATGTTCAACCCGATTGAGCATAGTCGACGGACCTGCCCGATGCCTCCTGCGGCGGCGGTCTGAACCGGATGTTCACCGCGGCGCCCCCCAACAAGCGTTGCACCTGGCGGATGAATGTATCGGTGGGCCTGATGCGCCAGTCGACACCGAGGCGCAGCACCACCTCAGCGTCAAGCCGGCGGTAGCGCAACCGCACCTCGCCGGTGCCGCCGAGCACCGGTTCGAGCAGGGCCCTGAGTTCACCGGCCAAATCGATCGACACCATCCCGTGTTCGCGCAGCCAGTCCTCACGCAACTCGAGCTCGACCACGGCGGCACGCGCCACCCGGACATCCTCCATGCCGCTCAGGCGGTCGGCACGGATGGTCAGGCCACCACGGTACTCATCGTGGGCCAGGGTGCCCTCAACCACCACGACCCGGTCGGTGGCAATCTGGTCTCGAAACTGCTCATAGGCCTCACTGAACAACGTCACCTCGATCCGCCCGGTTTTGTCATCGAGCAGCACCGAGGCCATCGGGCCGCGCTGGGTATTGCGGCGGTTGACGGCCACCACCATACCGGCCACCGTCACTTTCCTGCCGCCACCGCGGCGGCCGCGGATCTCACGCACATTGTCCAGGCTCAGCCGGGCGATACGGCTGCCGATCAGCGCCTTGAGATCAGACTCGTAGAAATCGATCGGGTGTCCGGTCAGGAACAGTCCCAGGGTCTCCTTTTCCCCGGCCAGCCGCTGTTCGTCGTCCCATTCCTCGATCGGATCCGGCACCATCCCGGGGCTGGGCGCCGCAGGCTCGGGGGCCGACATGCCGAACAGATCGTCCTGCCCGGCCGCCTGCATCGCCGCCTGCTGTTCGGCCATCTTCAGCGCCAGCGGCAGCAGGATCATCAGGGTCGCGCGGTTCTCGCCGAGACGGTCAAGTGCACCGGCACGGATCAGCGACTCCAGTACCCGCCGGTTGGCTTTCTTGAGATCGATGCGGCGGCAGAACTCGAACAGATTGCGGAACGGGCCGTCGCGCTCGCGCAACTCGACGATGCCCTCGATCGCTCCCTCGCCGACGCCCTTGATCGCACCCAGGCCGTAGACGACGGTATCGTCGCCGTCGATGGTGAACATGTAACTCGAGCGGTTTACATCCGGTGGTTCGACCTTGAGCTTCATCGAGCGGCACTCTTCGATGAAGGTAACCACCTTGTCGGTGTTGTCCATGTCCGAGGACAGCACCGCGGCCATGAAGGCGGCCGGGTAATGCGCCTTGAGCCACAAAGTCTGGTAAGACACCAGCGCATAGGCGGCCGAATGCGATTTGTTGAAGCCGTAGCCGGCAAACTTCTCCATCAGGTCGAAGATATAGGTCGCCGTCTTCTCGTCGACACCGCGCGCGACTGCACCGGTACGGAAGATCTCTCCCTGCTTGGCCATTTCCTCGGGCTTCTTCTTGCCCATTGCGCGGCGCAGCAGGTCGGCGCCTCCCAGGGTGTATCCGGCCAGTACCTGGGCGATCTGCATGACCTGCTCCTGGTACAGAATCACCCCGTAGGTCGATGCCAGGATCGGCGCCAGGTCCGGGTGCGGGTAGACCACCTCCTGGACGCCATGCTTGCGCGCGATGAAGTCATCGACCATGCCTGACTGCAGCGGACCGGGGCGGAACAGCGCGACCAGGGCGGTGATGTCGTCGAAACAGTCCGGCTGCAGCTTGCTGATCAACTGCTTCATGCCGACCGATTCGAGCTGGAACACCGCGGTGGTCTCCGCACTCTTGAGCAGGTTGAACGCGTCAACGTCGTCGACCGGGATGGCGGAGACGTCGATCGGCTCTAGTGCCTGTCTGCCACGTACCGCATTGATCGTCTTGAGTGCCCAATCGATGATCGTGAGGGTACGCAGGCCGAGAAAGTCGAACTTGACCAGGCCGGCCGCCTCGACGTCATCCTTGTCGAACTGGGTCACCAGGTTGGTGCCG
>JAGRHB010000178.1 GCA_020445245.1 Gammaproteobacteria bacterium | reverse complement strand
CGAAGGCACCAATATCTTCCACCTGATCCGCGAACGCGGCCCCTTCCTGCTGCAGCATCCCTACGAGTCGTTCGGCACCTCGGTCGAGCGCTTTCTCAAGGAGGCGGGCACTGATCCGAAGGTACGCGCGATCAAGATGACCTTGTACCGGACCTCGAGTGACACCAAGGTCATCGAGCACCTGGTGCGTGCGGCGCGCAACGGCAAGCAGGTGGCCGTGGTGGTGGAGCTCAAGGCACGTTTCGACGAGGCGGCGAACATCCGCTGGGCGGCGAGGATGGAAGAGGCCGGTATCCATGTGACCTACGGCGTGGTCGGACTCAAGACGCACTCGAAGATCGTGCTGGTGGTGCGCAATGACTACAACGGGCTGAAGCGCTACCTGCACATCGGCACCGGTAACTACCACGCGGGTACGGCACGCCTGTACTCCGACCTGGGTATCCTGACCAACGATCAGGATCTCGGCCGCGACGCCACGGAGCTGTTCAACTACCTGACCACCGGTTACACGCCGGAACGCTACTACCGCAAGCTGCTGCCCGCGCCCAAGGTGCTGAAGGTTGCACTGCTGGCGCGCATCGACCGTGAATGCAAGCTGCATACTGCGGAGAAGCCCGGGCTGATCCAGTTCAAGATGAACGCCCTAGAGGATGTGGACATCACGCGCGCACTGTACAAAGCCAGTCAGGCCGGGGTGAGGGTGGATCTGATCGTGCGTGACACGTGCCGCTTCCGTCCGGGGGTGCCGGGGGTGTCGGAGAGTGCCCGTGTGATCAGCGTTGTCGGCCGTTTTCTCGAACATACGCGCATTTACTACTTCCAGAACGGCGGCGACGAGGAATATTTCATCGGCTCGGCTGATTGCATGAAGCGCAACCTGGAGTCACGTGTCGAGGTCGTCACACCGGTTTTCGGCGACAGTCTGCGCGCTGAGCTGCGGTCGATGATGGACAGTCAGCTCGGCGATTACCGCAATGGTTGGGAGATGCAGCCCGGCGGTGAGTACATCAAGCGTGAACCGCGCAGTGATGCTGAACAGTTCAGCTCACAGCAGCAGCTGATGGAACGCGCCAAGCAACGTGTGAAGCAGGCGACCCGCTACCAGAGCGGCAAGACACGCCGCCACGTCGCGGGCCGCAATCTGCGTTGAACCCGGACACGTCGACCGCATGTGGCGCGCGGTGTAATACTGCGTCGGTTCAATATCGTCTTTGGGAATCTGCATGACGTTCGACGTACAACAACAGCCCGAGACCCCGGCGCGCGCAGGTGGTTTGCGTGGGATTCACATCGTCTGGATCGTTCTGGCGACAATCCTGGTGACCGGCGCGCTCACCTACTGGGTGGTACGGACCTATATCTACGCCCGGGATTTCAAGCCGGTGGAGCTCAGTGCCGGAGAACAGCGCAAGCTCAACGGCAAGCTGAGAGTGCTGGGTTATGAACCCGGCCCGGCGACACCGGAGACCGACGAAAAATGGCTGCGGGCAGAGCGCTACAGCGAGGCCGGCGCAAGACGTGAGGTCAGCTTCAGTGAGCGCGAACTCAACGCGATGGTGGCCAACAATCGCGACCTTGCGAAGAAACTCGCCGTGGACCTGGGCGACGATCTGGTCAGTGCACGCCTGCTGGTGCCGGTCGATCCGGATTTCCCTGTCCTGGGCGGCAAGACCCTGCGCGTCTCGGCAGGGGTCGAGATGGCTTTTCGTGATGCCAGGCCGGTGGTCGTGCTCAAAGGCGTCAGTATCATGGGTATCCCGATCCCCAATGCCTGGCTCGGTGGACTGAAGAATATCGACCTGATCGGAGAATTCGGTGATCAGGCCGGCTTCTGGAAGAGCTTCGCCGACGGGGTAGAGAACATCCGCGTCGAGGAAGGTCAGCTCAAGATAAAGCTCAAGGAATAGCCTTTATGGAATTCGACGACGAACCCGCATCATCGACGGCGGTCGGTATCCTGACCGGCATTTCGATGGTCCTGGGATTGGTCCTGATCGTGTTCGGTCTGTGGTCATTGGGCAGTGCGATTTATTTCGCCTGGGGATTGTTCCGCGACCCCGAAAGCATCGCTTACTTTGCCCGCTATTTTCTCGAGACCACCAAGATCACGACGCTGGTGCCAAACGGGGGTGAGGGCCTGGCCCACTACCTGTCCTGGATTGCCGTGATCCTGTTGCTGCTGGTGCTGGGCAAGCTCGGGGCCTGGGCGGTGGGCGCAGGTGCTCAGCTGGTGGCGCCAAAGACGCGCCGACGCACCGCCTAGTGCGGCCCATCCCTTAGGCGGCCGGCTTCCGGCCGATCGGCAGGCCCGGGCAAACTGCGCCACGAAGGCAAAGTTTCCCGCCGGTTGACCGCTATACACGGCATGAACCGGACACCACGCCACCGATGTCGCCAGATTCTGACCAAAGTGTGATCGACACCAATGGTGGTGCGGTCGAATTCCTGTTGCGCAGGATGCAGCGCAGCAAGGACTTTCCTGCGCTGTCCGAGACCATTCGCACGCTCAACACCCTGTCTGCGGCGGCCGACAAGTCGGCCGAGCAGCTGGCAGCGGTGATCGTGCGCGACTTCGCGTTGACCAACAAGACACTGAAAGTCGTGAACTCGGCATACTACGCCGGCTTCGCAGGCAAGGTGGGGACCATCTCGCGTGCCATCGTGGTCCTCGGGATCGAGCCGATCCGTGCACTGGCGGCGTCGCTGATGCTGTTCGAACACCTGGCGGAGGGCAGCAATGCAACCCGGGTCAAGGCGCTGATCGGCAAGAGCATGTTCGGTGCTCTGGTGGCGCGCGAAGCGGCCACGGATGCGGGTCTGCAGCACGGTGAGGAGGCCTTTCTCGCCGCCATGTTCCACAACCTCGGCGAGCTGCTGGTGGCGTTCTACCTGCCGGACGAAGATGCGGCGATCCAGGCGGAAATGGCGGAGAGCAATGTCTCGCCGGTGCGTGCACAGTACAAGGTGCTGGGTGTCAGCTTCGAGCAACTGGGTGTCGCTGTCGGCCGACACTGGAATTTTCCACACGCCATCACCTTCAGCATGCAGCGCCTGCCGAGCGGCAAACAGCGTAAGCCCGTCAACGAGGACGAGGTCCTGTGCCAGCTTGCCTGCATGGCCCACGATGTGACCGAACGCCTCGCCGCAGGCGAAGGGATTCGCGACCGGTCGCTGTCTCTTCTGTTGTCGCGTTTCCGCGACTGTGTGCCACTCAATGGCGACCGTTTCGGCGACGTCGTGCAAGAGGCGCGTACCGAGTATCGGATGCTGGCCGAAGGGCTTGCCAGCCCGGAGGGTGCGCCGCCGGCGATCCGCGCGCTGGCCGGCCTGCAGCAAAAGGATGCCGCGACCGACGATCAGGATGAAGCGATCGCGGCGGTTGCTCTCCCCGGAGATGACAGTGAGCAGCAGGCCGTGGATCAGGCGAATCCCGAACCGATACTCCTCGAAGGACTGCAGGAGGCCACTGCGATACTGGCCGAGGGTGCAGATCTCAACCACGTCGCCCAGGTGGTACTGGAGACACTTTACCGTGCCTTCGGGCTGCGCCGGGTGGCACTGTGTCTGCGCGATGCGGCGCGGCGCCAGTATGCGGGTCGCCTGGGATTCGGCAGTGATATCGATGTCTACCTGCGCAAGTTGCGCTTCGATGAGGCCTACGCACGCGACGTCTTCCACGTCGCGCTGAAGCAGAAGACCGATGTGCACATCGCAGACCTGGCGGTGGGCGGCGCAGGGCACGGGATTCCGGCGTGGTTCAATGCGCTCAGCCCCAACGGTGCGCTGCTGTTCCTTCCCCTGATCGTGCAGGATCATCCGGTGGGGTGCATCGTCGCCGAGCACGAACGTTGCGGTGGACTGCACCTCGAACCCGGGGCATTGCGGCTGGTGCGGGCGTTGCGCAATCAGCTGGCGCTCGGCCTGCAACTGCGTCGAAGCGATCGGCCATAACCTCGGCGCTGCACCCGGGCTCCACGCAATCGCCAGCTATACTGGTGCGAGGGATCCCTCAGAGGCCGTCGGCGACATGCAACGTTCCGTACTGACCAGGCAACGTCTGATCGGCATTTTTCTGGTTGGTATATTGCTGCTCTGTTCACCAGCATTGACGATCTTCGACCATGCCACCACGTGGCACGGATACCCGGTGAGTTTCCTGTACCTGTTCGGCGTGTGGCTGTTGCTCGTCGTCCTCGCAGCCGTCGCAGTCGAGGGCAGCGACCGCTGAGGCGGCCGGAGGCGTATGCTCGGCCCGAAGGTCATCGTCGTATGTGCGCTGCTGTACCTGGGCTTGCTGTTCGCGATCGCGTATTGGGCGGACCGGCGGGCGGATAGAAAACGCTCGGTGATCAGCAGTCCGACGGTCTATGCGCTGTCACTCGCTGTCTACTGCACCGCCTGGACCTTCTATGGCAGTGTCGGGCGTGCGGCTGCGAGTGGGATCGGGTTTTTGCCCATCTATCTTGGTCCCACACTGATTGCAGCGTTGTGGGGCACCCTGTTGCTGAAGATGATCCGGGTCAGCAAGGCGCAGCGCATCACCTCCATCGCCGATTTCATTGCCTCTCGGTATGGCAAAAGCCAGGTGCTCGGCGGCATCGTGACTGTCATTGCTGTTCTTGGCGTCGTGCCCTATATCGCACTGCAGCTCAAAGCGATTTCGCAGAGCGTCACGATCATGCAGAGCTACCCGGTGGTCAACGATACGGGCGTGGTGGCCGCGATCCCGATCCTGCAGGA
>JAGRHB010000177.1 GCA_020445245.1 Gammaproteobacteria bacterium | reverse complement strand
GATAGACCTTCTGGTCGCCCGGACAGTAGAAGGGCCCCATCGCTGCCTGCCCGACGCCGCACGCCGAATTGACCGCACCGCGAAACAGCACCAGCCGCGGCTCCTTGTAATCCTGGCCTTCGGCCTTGAACAGTTCGTGCCATGTCTGCTCCGTATCGGCCAACACCACGGACACAAACTCGACCAGTTCCTTCTCCTGCGCCGACTGCTCGACCTCGCCCGTCGGTGCCGCACCCGTGGTCTGCACCGAACCACCTTCGAGGCCACCAAGCAGGCCGCCGAGACCGCCACCGCTGAAATAGCTGTAGGCCCCGAGTGCCAGTATCGCGAAGATCGTGCCCTTCACACCCAGGAAGCGCAGCAGCATCGGCAGCAGTCGCGAAAGTCCGCCGCCGCCACTTCCGCCCATCCCACCGAGACCACCGAATCCACCCGGCGTGGCTCCACGCCGATCCTCGACGTTGCCGCTCTGGCGTCTACCTTTCCAACGCATCGTCGTTTCTCCCCGGCACCCGAATGCGCAAACGATGGCGCCGAGTGTAAACGAATTCACCGAGCTGCTAGGCCGCACGCCTGTGAACGTGCCGCCCAATCGGCTTTCAGGTTAAAGTTCCAGGCGCAAACACGGGGACATGACATGGCCGAAAACGACATTCTGCTGGGTGGAACGGGCAGCAAACAGATATTGCTGAATGCCGGCATGGCGAATCGCCACGGCCTGATCACCGGCGCGACGGGTACCGGCAAGACCGTGACACTGCAGGTCCTGGCGGAATCCTTTTCGCGCCTCGGGGTGCCGGTGTTCACCGCCGATGTGAAAGGCGACCTCTCTGGCCTTGCCGGTGCCGGCAAGCCGCACCCGAAGATCGACGAGCGGCTGCAGTTCATCGGTATCGAGGGCCACACCTTCGAGGCGTGCCCAACGGTATTCTGGGATGTATACGGAAAAAAGGGACACCCGGTGCGCACCACAGCATCGGAGATGGGCCCCACCCTGCTGAGCAACCTGCTGGAACTCAACGAGACCCAGGAAGGCGTGATGCAGATCGCGTTCAGCGTGGCCGATGACCAGGGGCTGCTGCTGCTCGACCTCAAGGACCTGCGTGCGATGCTCAACTGGGTCGCCGACCACGCGGCCGAGCTGGAACGTCAGTACGGCCGAATCTCCAAGGCCAGCGCGACCGCGATCCTGCGCCGCCTGCTCGTGCTCGAGGAGGCGGGCGGCGAGATCTTCTTCGGTGAACCGGCGATCCGCATCGAACACCTGATGCAGAACGATTTTTCCGGCCGCGGCGTGATCAGCATCCTGGACGCGACCACGCTCTACCACTCACCGCGGATCTACGCCACCTTCCTGCTGTGGCTGCTGTCGGAACTGATGGAGAACCTGCCGGAGCGCGGTGACGCCGATCTGCCGCGCCTGGTGTTCTTCTTCGACGAGGCACACCTGCTGTTCAGCAGCGCACCCAAGGCGCTGCTGGAAAAGATCACCCAGGTGGTGCGCCTTATCCGCTCCAAGGGGGTTGGCGTATTCTTCATCACCCAGTATCCCAACGACGTGCCCAACGAGGTCATAGGCCAGCTGGGCAATCGCATTCAGCATGCCCTGCGTGCCTTCACCCCGCAGGACCGCAAGGCGGTCAAGGCCGCGGCCGGGACGTTCCGCGAGAACCCGGCATTCGATACCGAGGACGTCATCGGTCAGCTGGGTGTCGGCGAGGCATTGATCTCGACGCTGGACAAAAAAGGCGTGCCGACGGTGGTCGAGCGCACGCTGATGGCGCCACCGAGGTCACAGTTCGGTCCGATCGACGATGCCCGGCGCGCCGAACTGATCGCCCGCTCACCGCTGGGCAGCGCCTACGAATCGGGGCTCGACCGCGAATCGGCCTACGAGATGCTCGCCAAGCGAGACGCGGAACTGGCACAGCAGCGGCAGCGCGAGGCCGAGGAGGCCGCGCGCGCCAAGGCGGAGGAGCAGCTGCGCAAACAACAGGAGCGCGATACACGCGCTGCAGATCGGCGCGAAGGCATCGGCGAGGCACTGGCCAAATCGGTAGCACGTGCACTCGGCAGCAACCTCGGGCGACAGATAGTGCGCGGGATCCTCGGTTCGATCACCGGCCGCCGCTGAGGCCGCCGGGGCATGGCCCTTCAGTTGGACATCGCCGAACAGGCCGGTGCCTGGTCGGCAAATTCCTGAGTGCATTTGCGCACCGTGCCGCTGCGCGTATCGATGACCCATACGGCGTTGGCCGAGGCGTTCACGCCTTCATAGCGGCCGCGTACATCGGTGCCCTGATCCGCCGCCTGCGTCTGCGCAAACTGCACCGTCAGCACGACTGCAGCGACGGCCACAGCGACTTGCCAATTCTTCATCTTTCAGTTCCCCCGAACGGTGGTGATGAGACAGTCGATGATCGTCGGTGTCCCGGCGTCCCGGGTACAGGCGATCAACAAGCCCCCTCCGAATTACCCCACACACTGACCATTGGTTCTACAAGGGCCCGGGCTTATGGTCAGCACAGATTACTCCGTTGGACGCCAAGATGACTGCCTCGCGCCTGCGCAATGCCACGAGCCCCTACCTGCAACAGCACGCCGACAACCCGGTCGACTGGTGGCCGTGGTGCGACGAGGCGCTCGAACTCGCACGACGCGAGGACAAGCCTATCCTGCTGTCGATCGGCTACTCGGCCTGCCACTGGTGCCACGTCATGGCACACGAATCGTTCGAGGACCCGGAAACCGCTGCGGTCATGAATGCGCTGTACGTGAACATCAAGGTCGATCGCGAGGAAAGGCCCGATCTGGACAAGATCTACCAGACGGCGCATCAGTTGCTGGCGCGCCGACCCGGCGGCTGGCCTCTGACGTTGTTCCTGACGCCCGACGATCACAGTGCGTTTTTCGCCGGCACCTACTTTCCGCCGCAGCCACGGCACGGCCTGCCGGCGTTTCACGAGTTGCTGCACCAGGTCGAACGCGCCTACCGCGAACAGCGTGCAGCGATCACCGAGCAGAACGCTTCGCTGCGCGACGCCCTGCAGCAACTCGACGTGACGCCGGCCGGCGGCGAGCCGCATGACGCACCGCTGATCGAGGCGGTACGCCAGCTCTCCGGACAGTTCGATGCGCAATACGGCGGGTTCGGCGGCGCACCCAAGTTCCCGCACCCGACCACGTTGCGGTTTCTGCTGCGCGAGGGGTGGCGGCGTGGCAACCAGGTCGCGAGCCATATGGCGCTTCACACACTGGAGCAGATGGCCAACGGTGGGATCAATGACCACCTGGGAGGCGGGTTCTGCCGCTATTCGGTCGACGCCCGGTGGATGATCCCCCATTTCGAAAAGATGCTGTACGACAATGGCCAGCTGCTGGCCGTGTACGCCGAGGCCTGGTCGGCCGGTGGACGCAGGCCGCTGTTCAAACACATCTGCGAACGTGTCGCCGAGTGGGCGATACGCGAGATGCAGTCGCCACTGGGCGGCTACTACGCCAGTCTCGACGCCGACAGCGAGGGCGAAGAGGGTCGCTTCTATGTATGGACACCTGCCGAGGTCTCCGCACTGCTCGAACCCGACGAATACCGCGTGTTTTCCGCACGCTTCGGACTGGACCGGGCGGCGAATTTCGAAGGACGCTGGCACCTGCACACCTTCACCGACACCGCGAAGATCAGCGCGGACACCGGGCTCGAACCCAGGGCGATCCGCCGCCTGCTGCTCAGCGCGCGTACCAGGTTGCTGACCGAACGCGCCAGGCGCGTCCGTCCGGGCCGCGATGACAAGATACTTGCCAGCTGGAATGCGCTGATGATCAAGGGCATGGCCCTTGCCGGCCGCCTGCTGCAGCGTCCCGAGTGGATCGAGTCGGCACGTTGCGCACTGGACTACCTGATCGCCCATCACTGGCGCGACGGGCGATTGCTGGCAAGCAGCCGCGACGGCGAGGCCCAGCTGAATGCCTACCTCGACGACCACGCCTACCTGATCGACGCGATCCTCGAGCTGCTGCAGGCGCACTGGGAAAGCCGCTACCTGGATTTCGCAATCCGGCTCGCCGAACGCCTGCTCGAACACTTCGAAGACCCTGTTCATGGGGGCTTCTTTTTCACCTCGGACGACCACGAGACCCTGCTGCATCGACCCAGGCCGCTCGCTGACGATGCCACGCCCAGTGGCAACGGGGTCGCCATCGAGGCCCTGCGCGGTCTCTCCCAGCTATGCGGCGATCTGAAATTCCAAGACGCGGCAACAAGGGCGCTGCGCGCCGCGTGGCCTGCGGTCGACGGGGCGCCCTATGCCCATGTCGGCCTGCTGGAGGGATTGCAGCACCATCTCGAGCCCGCAGAACATTGGGTGGTCCGTGGCAGTGATGCAGACCTTCATGCGTGGCGGCAGGCGGCGTGCGCCCGCCACATCCCGGGAAGGGCGCTGTACGCGATACCCATCGACGCCGACGGGCTGCCGGACAGCCTGGCGGCCAAGGTGGGCCGGGGCGACGGGGTGAACGCCTATCGGTGTCGCGGCACCGGGTGCGAGCCGCCGACCGACCGACTCGACGAGTTGTGAGCGGCCATGCCGATCGGCTGCCGGCAGGCCGCTGGAATATCAACACACCAGACACGTCTTACCGCACATGAGTGAGAGCAAAGCCACGCTGTTTGCCAGTTTCGGCCGCCGCCTCAGGCTGCAGAAGCAGATCTGCGCCGAGCGCGACCGCCTGTACCGGATTGCCTGGTCATGGTGTCA
>JAGRHB010000176.1 GCA_020445245.1 Gammaproteobacteria bacterium | reverse complement strand
CCGGCATCAGGACCTCGAGCGCGCCGGCACGGTCCATCTCCTGGCGCACGATGTTTTCGACCTTGCGCAACACCCGCAGCCCGAGCGGCAGCCAGGTGTAAAGGCCGGCCGCAAGCTTGCGGATCAGGCCGGCACGCAGCATCAGGCGATGGCTGGCGATCTCGGCGTCGGCGGGGACTTCTTTCAGGGTCTGCAGCGGGAAATTGGCGGTACGCATGGCATTCGGTAATCCAGGATGAGCCGGCGATTCTAACGAGGGGAGGGGTGTATGGCATCAAGTTTTGCCGATTGCCGAACAGGCACGATGTAACAGATCGGTCCGATCTGCATCGCCAGCGGCGGTCATTCAGCCGGTAGAGCGGAGAAATCTACCGCGCCGCTGTCGATTCCCTCATACTCAGGGCCGGCGGCGTTGTTCTCAGCAGCTTCAGGCCGTCACCAATAACAAGATATCGAATACTGTCAGACTTTTTTGCAGTCGCGCAGTGTCGTTGTGCCAAGCGACGGAAACTCAAAGCAAAAATACCTGGTTCGGGTTTTGCTTGGGTGATTATTCGCCCGGGCGCAGTGCCGGGCGGTGCGATACATCCTGTTGGGAATTTAAAGACTTGGCGCGCGACCTCAAATCCGTTTTCCGGTTGTCGACCCTGTTGTTCGGGACAACCGTCTGTGTACCACTGTGGGCGGCCCCGGTGAGTGACCCGCTGCTGGAGGAGTTCCTGCGCGCCGCCGATCAGCGGCAATGCATCGAGAATGTCGGATTTAGGATCATCCGGAAGCGCGGCGCGGGCAATGCGACGGCGGTCGTGCATGCCGCCCTGGCCGCACTGGCAGAGCGCCAGGGTCAACAGCGCGCCCTGGGTTGTACCGGGGATATAGCGGTGCAGGCAATCGCCGCGGGCGCGAACCCGGAGCAGGTGCTGGAAGCCACGGCGGCAGGGCTATGAGCACTCGATTGATGCACTGAGGCAGCGTGCTCTGTCTCCACGAGTCCCGCATATTCAATGCCTTGCCGAATCCAACGTAAGCACCGTCCGAGCTTTCGTCATACAACCCTCCACTTCATGACACGAAACTGTCACATGGCGCGGCCACAATTGCCGCCGAATTTCAGCAATCACTGAAATTCCTCTCGATGCGACGCCACATTGCCCCGTGGCACGACCCGAAACCGCCCAGTGGAGGCTCCTGTGTTTAAAAAGACCCTGGTACTCGCGGCCCTCTCCGCCGCAATCGTTTCCGGCACCGCCAACGCGGCTGCCGCCCGTGACTACGTCAGTATTGTCGGCTCCTCGACCGTCTACCCGTTTGCCACCGTGGTCGCCGAGCAGTTCGGCAAGACCACCAAGTTCAAAACCCCCAAGATCGAATCGACCGGTTCGGGTGGTGGTCTGAAACTGTTCTGTGCCGGTGTCGGTGTCGAGCATCCTGACATCACCAACGCCTCGCGTCGCATCAAGAAATCCGAACAGGAGCTGTGCGCCAAGAACGGCGTGAAAGAGATCGTCGAGGTCAAGGTCGGCTATGACGGTATCGTCCTCGGTCAGTCGAAGGCGGTCGCGCCGCTGAATCTGAGCCGGCAGGATATCTTCCTGGCACTGGCCAAGCAGATTCCGGGCAAGGACGGCAAACTGATCGACAACCCCAACAAGACCTGGAAAGACGTCAACGCGGCACTGCCGGCAACCAAGATCGAGGTGCTGGGCCCGCCGCCCACATCCGGTACCCGCGACGCATTCGTCGAGCTGGCGATGGAAGGCGGTGCCAAGAAGAACGAAGACCTGGCAAAG
The DNA here is from genome assembly GCA_020445245.1 of Gammaproteobacteria bacterium. The sequence goes on along the minus strand of JAGRHB010000176.1, from coordinate 2,972 downwards.
CTGCGCGGTGCCACGGATGAGGCCGAGATCAAGGCCCTGATGGCCAAGCTGGGCATCCCGGACAGCGCCTTCAACAAGAAAGGCAAGAAGGTGTTTCAGGCCGTTGCGCATGGTATCCGCGAAGACGGTGCTTTCATCGAGGCTGGTGAAAACGACAACCTGATCGTGCAGAAGCTCGAGGCCAATCCGAATGCAGTCGGCATCTTCGGTTACTCCTTCCTCGACCAGAACGCCGACAAGATCGAGGGTGCCATCGTCGATGGCAAGGAGCCGACCTTCGAAAATATCGCCAGTGGCGCCTACCCGGTGTCGCGTCCGCTCTTCTTCTATGTGAAGAAGGCGCACGTCGGTGCGGTGCAGGGAATCGCCGAGTACCTGGCCGAGTTCACCTCGGAGAAGGCTTACGGCATGGAAGGTTACCTGGCCGAGAAGGGCCTGATCCCGATGCCGGATGCCGAGCGTGAACAGTTCCGCCACGACGCCAAGATGCTTACCCCGATGGGTATGCTGTAATCGGGTGATCTGATCACCGCTCGATCTGAAGATGGCGGCAGCCCGGATGGCTGCCGCCATCCATCTGGTAACACAGCCCGGTAGATGAAATGCAATTTTCGGTGTTGATAATTATTCTGCTCGGCGTGATGGCGATGGCCTATCACCTGGGTCGCCGCCGTTCGCTGGCGTCAGTGGGTGGCAGCAGCGGTGTCCGGAATCTGCATTCACTGCCGTCTTACTACGGTCTCTATACGGCGCTCTGGGCCGGCCTGCCGGCGCTGCTCGTGGCCGGTCTGTGGGTGTTTTTCGAGGGTTCGCTGATCACCTCGATGGTGGTGCAGTCACTGCCCGCAGCGCTCAGGGACGTGCCGCCCGAGCGGTTGGGTCTGCTCGTCAACGACATAACCAACCTGGCCAACGGCAATATCGTGTCGACCCAGGTGGATGCCGAGATGCAGCGCGCTGCGGACCACATGAACGAGTTGCGCACGATCGGCCAGGCGGCACTGGGGGTGTTGGTGCTGAGCATTGCGCTCGCTGCCGGTTCGCTGGCGTGGCGGGCGATAGGGCCGAAGATGCGCGCGCGCAACCGTGTTGAGCGCATCGTCAGCGGCCTGCTGATCGCCAGTTCGCTGATCGCCATATTGACCACGGTAGGCATCGTGCTTTCCGTGTTGTTCGAATCCTTCCGTTTCTTTCAGAAGATTCCGGTCACAGATTTCCTGTTCGGCCTGGAATGGAGTCCGCAGGTCGCCCTGCGCGCCGATCAGGTCGGTGCGACCGGGGCCTTCGGCTCGGTGCCGCTGTTTGCCGGGACGCTGCTGATCTCGTTCATCGCGCTGCTGGTGGCGGTGCCGATCGGGCTGATGGCGGCGATCTATCTGGCGGACTACGCCGGCCCCAAACTGCGTTCATACGCCAAGCCCGTGCTCGAGGTACTGGCCGGGGTGCCGACCGTGGTCTACGGCTTTTTCGCCGCCCTGACCCTGGCGCCGGCGATCCGTGGTGCCGGCGAGGCGCTGGGGATGACGGTGTCATCGGAGAGCGCACTCGCGGCTGGCCTGGTGATGGGCATCATGATCATTCCGTTCGTCTCGTCGCTGTCTGATGACGTGATCAACGCGGTGCCGCAGTCATTGCGCGATGCGGCCTATGCGCTGGGGGCGACGCGATCGGAGACCATCCGCCAGGTGGTGCTGCCGGCGGCGCTGCCCGGCATCATGGGCGGCGTGCTGCTGGCCGCCTCACGCGCGATCGGCGAGACCATGATCGTGGTGATGGCCGCCGGCCTGAGCGCCAACCTGACCGCGAACCCCCTGGAGAGCGTGACCACCGTGACGGTGCAGATCGTCACCCTGCTGGTGGGCGACCAGGAATTCGACAGCGCCAAGACCCTTGCCGCGTTCGCGCTGGGCCTGCAGCTGTTTGTCGTGACTCTGGTCTTGAACATCGTGGCCTTGCACATCGTGCGCAAGTACCGCGAACAGTACGAGTGATTCGATATGGTTGATCAACAGGACAAACGCAAACGTACGATCGATATCGTCAACGCCTCGCTGAAGCGGCGCTACGTAAGGGAGCGACGTTTCAAGGCCATGGGTCTTGGCGCAGTGATCCTTGGCCTGCTGTTCGTGTCGGCACTGTTTGTCGACATCTTCAGCAAGGGTTATACGGCCTTCGTGCAGACCCACATCGAGCTCGAGGTGTTTTTCGATCCGGCGGTCATCGATCCAGAAGGCAGGCGTGATCTGGATGAGATCTCGCGCGCCGATTTCCGCAAGATTGCGCGTGCGCCACTCGCCAAGCTGTTTCCCGAGGTCACGGGCCGGCGTGACAGGTTGGCGCTGTATTCGATCCTGAGCAGTGGGGCCCCCTACCAGTTGCTGGACATGGTCAAGGACGATATCGGCGTGATCGGCCAGACCCGCACGATTGACCTGATCGCCGACGACGACGTCGACATGCTGGTGAAGGGGCATATAGACCGTGATGCAGCCGCGTCCGACCGCCGCGTCAACGATACGATGATCGGCTGGATAGACAGGCTTGAGCAATTGGGCCTGGTGAAGAAGAAGTTCAATACGCGCTTCTTCACCAACGGCGATTCGCGCGAACCCGAACTGGCAGGCATCGGCGGTGCTGCCGCCGGTTCGTTCTATACACTGCTGGTGACGTTGGCACTGTCGTTTCCCATCGGTGTCGCCGCCGCGATCTACCTCGAGGAGTTCGCACCAAAGAATCGCTGGACCGACCTGATCGAGGTCAACATCAACAACCTCGCCGCGGTACCGTCGATCGTGTTCGGTCTGCTCGGCCTGGCCATGTTCATCAACCTGTTTGGCCTGCCGCGCTCGGCACCGCTGGTCGGTGGCCTGGTGCTGACGCTGATGACACTGCCGACGCTGATCATCGCCTCGCGTGCCGCGCTGAAGTCGGTCCCGCCGTCGATTCGTGAGGCCGCACTTGGCGTGGGCGCA
>JAGRHB010000175.1 GCA_020445245.1 Gammaproteobacteria bacterium | reverse complement strand
GACAAGAATGTTGACCGCAACCGACCAGGTCAACCCCCATTGCGCAATGGAATCGTGTTGCAGTGCACAGCGGCGTGCGGAGTAAATTGAACTTGTCAGCCTTTAGAAAACCAGATTATTCTAATGCCCCTTTTAGAGAGCCGCCGCACCTGGATTCCACCGGTTGCAGCCGAACCGTTCCGAGGGCAGGCGTCGTCAGGCGCAAAATTCGCGGATGGTGCTGGTAAGCGGCAAGCAGAAGTTTGCTAAACGGAGACCGGACATGAACCAGTTCTACTACGACGCTGTGACCAAGATGGAAGAAATGGGTGTGGACGAAGAGTACATCCAGGGTTGGCAGGCGGGTTTCCTGCAGAACCCCCAGCGTGAAGAACAGCGCGTAACCGAGGCCTACGAGGCAGGTTACGGCGATGGTGAAGAAAAGAACACCGACAACTTCGGGGACTGGGTGAAGAGCTGATCGCTTTTCCGGTTCTTAGAGCGAAAGAGGCGGGCGATCCCCGCCTTTTTTCATGCCCTCAGGAACCTCGTCGACCCACTCATTCGAACAGGTTCTGCACCGCGCGCTTGATCTCGCGATTGATCTCGATCCCGTCTTTGTCCATCACCTGGTCGATCACCCAGCGGTTTTCCTGCGAGTCGCCCATGATCTGTTGGATCTCGAAGCCGAGGTGGCGCATGAACGGGTACGAGGGGCCGTCCTCGTAGTAGGTGAACTCGGCATACTCCTGGCCACGCTGGTTCATTTTTTCGATGAATGGCCCCACGTAGTCGCCCGGGCCGAAGATGTCCACGCTGTTGTCGTGCAGGTGGCCGGCAAGGTGGCGTGCCAGCGTGACCACCAGCTGGCGCCTGTCATCGTCATTGAGATCCAATTCCATCAGTGCCAGGCGATCGACGATCTGCAGCTGAAAGATCAGGTACTCGACGATTACCGCAAAACGCTGTTCGTCGTCCTGGTAGACGAAGTCCTGACCATGCAGGTTGATCGCCTTGTCCTTTGCGATACGCCAACCGATGAATGCCAGTGCACCGGCGATCTCGTCCAGGCTGCGCTCGGCGTCGTCGTCGTGCCAACGGCTCTTGATTCTCAGCGCCACAGTGAGTTCTCCTGCCAGGTTGGGCGGTGTTGCGAATTGGCTCGTGTCCAATAGTCGAGTATTTTACTCAGAAAAGTGGATTCGGCCAGCGTTGCCGGGAGGGGTTCATGCAGGCCTTGATCGAGATGGTCCAGCGCAACTGCGACATCTGTGACGCCCGTCATGGCAGCGACTTCGGTATGTGCACATATCTGCTCAAGATGCGCGAGCTGTACCGGTGGGAGCGTGGCCTGCCACTCGGTGCGCCGCTCGGCAAAGACGACGTCGGTGACTGGCTGACAATGCGCGAGGCGCACCTGGAAAACCTGCAGGGTGCCGATTTTGCCGAGTTGCCGATCGGTGGTCAGTCGGTCGACCCGTTCGACGCCGAGGCAGTCAACGACGCCATAGCCGTTCACGGGCTGGTCTACAGCGCAGGGCTGGTTGATGGCGCCCGCCCGCATTTTTTCCTCGCCGAACTGGAGAGCGAGCGGCGCGCCGATTCCGGTTTCCTGTTGCGTGTCAGTGGACGTGAACTGGCGCGTTGCCTGAGCGCGCCGCCGGCGATGACGCGTGGTTCGACGATCTTTCTGCGTCGTGAGTCGTTGCGGCGTTTTCTGTGGGAGAAATACGAATCCTGGCTGTGGAGCCGGCCGGACAATGCGATGGCGCGGGCACTGGCGTTCTATCCGTTCGATACGGCGCTCGATGATGCCTTGGATACGATGACGACGGCTGAGATGGCCGTGATCGAGGCGCACGAGCAGGGCGAGTACCACGCCGGTCTCGACCTCGGCGAAGCCTGGGAGGCGATGTTGCTGGACATCAGCCTGACCCCGGCGGAGTTGATGGCGCGCGCGGTGCGCGATCACCTGGCCGACTGCACGCACACCTTGCCCATGCTGCTGGCGTCAGGACGTGAGCCATCATTGCACCTGTTCGTCGCCAACCTTGGGGCGATGCGCAAGCAGCTGTTCCCGTCGGTCGTCACCGCCTACCAGGATTGGGTGGATGCCGGAGATGGTGCGGCATTCCTCGATCTCACGCGGCGCGCAGCCGACCACTGGCACGCACTCGCGCTACGGTTGCTCGCGTTGCACGCCGAATACCGTGAGCACAGCGCCCTGCCGATCACGCGGGCTGTCGGGTCTGCCTTCCTGTAGCACCGCTGTTTTGCCGTCGGGGCGCCGAAGGCCGATAATCCAGGGCATTCCGGTCACAGCCCCCATCGCCTCATGGACAATCCATTTCCGATCGAGCGAACCGTCACTCCGCTACGTACCTTTCGCGAGGTAAAACCCGGCAGTTTCATCTACGAGCGCCCCGACACCATCCCGGCAGACTGGTGCAATGAGATGATCCGGCGATTCGAGGCCAGCCCGGAGCAGCAGAACGCGGGGCGGATCGGCCAGGTGCAGGGGCTGGACACCGGGATCAAGCGCACCATGGACCTGGTGGTCAGTGGCAGGGAGGACTGGAAGGATGTCGACCAGGTGTTCTTCCGCTGTGTCGGTGCCGCGCTGTCAGAGTTGCGCGAGACCTTCCCGTTCTTCAAGGGCCCGTTCAAAGACATGGGCTACCAGATCCAGCGCTACCTGCCGGGCGAGTTCTACCACTGGCACATCGACGGTGGCAGCCACGAGTTCAGTCAGCGTCAGCTGGTCGTGATCTGGTATCTCAACGACGTACCCGGTCCCGGCGGTGAAACCGAGTTCCTGTACCAGGATGTCAAGGTCAGGCCGGAGCGCGGCAAGATGGTGGTGTTTCCGCCGTTCTGGACTCACGAGCACCGCGCTGCAACCCTGCACGCCGGGGTCAAGTACATCGCAACCACCTGGGTGGTATTTCGCTGACGTGCCCAGTCTCCTGTCGATCATCGAGCTCGGTGGTTATCCCAACCTGCTGCCGCTGTACCGGCGACTCGGCTTCAATGTCGAGGTGGTCAATTCGCAACGCAAGGCGCGCAGCGCACTGAAAAAGCGCATACCCGACGTTATCGTTGCCGAGTACATCTTCCAGTCTGACTTTCGCGACCGCACGTCCAATCTGGAGACCCTGATGGCGGTGCTGCAGCGCCATCCCGAGGTCAAGGTGATCGTGTTCTACCTGCCGGAGCAGGCCGAGAAGCTGGCGATGCTGGAGGCGCGGTTTTCGCTGTTTGCCAGGATCGCCTTCCCGATCACTGCGGAGAAGGTGGAAGCGGCGCTTCGCTCGGCGGCCGTCACGCCGCTGAACTGAACGGCGGCGCCGTGATCGACCGACCGTCCCGCATTCTTATTTGTTTCATCGATGCGTCACCGGAGTTACATGCATCGACACGAGACTTTGCCTGTCTGATCCAGAGACGGGTAATCAGCGATGAAAAATATCAGCCGGCTTGGACCTTTGCGTGTGCAGACGGTGTGGATTTCCGATGTGCACCTTGGGTTTCGTGGTTGCAGCGCGGAGATGCTGCTGGATTTCCTCCACCATACCGAGTGCGAGACCCTCTACCTGGTCGGCGATATCGTCGACGTATGGAACATGAAACGCGGCCTGTATTGGCCGCAGGCACACAACAACGTCATCCGTACGATCCTGGGGAAGGCCAAGCGCGGGACCCGCGTGGTATTTGTCCCCGGCAACCACGACGAGGTGTTTCGTGATCATGCGGGAACCCATTTTGGCAACGTCGAGATCCTCGAAGAGGTTATCCACGAGACCCGCGACGGCCGCCGTTTCCTGATCGTCCACGGGGATGAGTTCGACGGCGTCGTCACCTGCCATCCCTGGCTGGCAAAGCTCGGCAGTCATGCCTACGACTGGCTGCTGGCAAGCAACCGTTACCTCAACATCGTGCGGCGCCGCCTTGGTATGGGCTATTGGTCGTTGGCCGGTTTTCTCAAGCGCAAAGTGAAGAATGCGGTGAGCTACATCGGCGGTTTCGAGGAAGCGGTGGCCCGTGATGCCAAGCGTCGTGGCGTCGATGGCGTGGTCTGTGGGCATATCCACCATGCCGAGATCCGTGACATCCATGGCATCCGGTATCACAACTGTGGCGATTGGGTGGAGAGCAACACGGCGCTGATCGAACGCTTCGATGGCAGCGTTGAACTGGTGCATTGGGTGACGTCGGACGTGGCTTCGGCAGAAGCCGGGGAAAAGACGGGAAAGGCGATTCGCCTGACGGGGTGATCGTCATTTCGACGGTGCCGGGATCTGGCGGGACGGCCGGTTCACGTCCCTTCGCGTACCGGCGGAACGAGGATGATCAAGCAGACTCGATGGCGGCGTGGCGATGACCGGCGTGTGCCGCTGTGCAGCTTCCATAGAGTTCGAGCAGGCGTGCCGTGGTCGCCTCGACACTCCAGCCGGCCGCTTTTGCGGACGCCTGCGCGCGCAGCCGCGCATGCAGTGCGGGATCGTCGAACAGGCGACGCACCTTGTCGGCGAAGTCTCCGACGTCCTCGGCGGCCACCAGCCCGCCACGTCTGTCGGCCATGACCTCGGCGGTACCCATCACGGCAGTCGAGACAACCGGTGTGCCTGCCTGCATGGCCTCGAGCAACACCAGTCCCTGCGTCTCGGTGTTGGACGCGAACACGAAGACCTCACCCGCTGCATAGCAGTCGGGCAGATCGGTTTCTCGTGACAGGTAACCGACGAACCGGACGTGGCGTTCCAGCCCCAGTGAGGTGCTCAGCCTGTGCAGGTGCCTGGTCGCCGGTCCTTCGCCGGCGACGACCAG
>JAGRHB010000174.1 GCA_020445245.1 Gammaproteobacteria bacterium | reverse complement strand
CAACTTCCTGCTCAAGCAGGTACTCAGCGAACTCGGCGACGAACTGCCGCAGCTGAAACACTTCGTCACCCTGTCGCCGGTGCCGCGCCTGGCCGAGGGGCTGCAGAAGCTGCTCGCGGGTGGATTCGGGGAATGGCCGGTCGAGGCGCTCGATCAGGTGTTGCTGGAGTATCAACCCAAGTTGCTGGAGCTCAGTGCCCGGATCAGTCCCCAGACCAGTTCCAGTTCCAGTTCCAGCCCCAGCGCCGCACTCGGCGAGCTGCTGGCGCACCCCGAGACGGCAAGAGAGCCGGCCCTCGGCGCGCCGCTGACCCGTCTGGCGCTGCTGTATCTTGCCGAACTCAAACAGGGCACAGGACAATGTTTCGACCCGGTCGCGGGCTTTCATCTCGCCAACGGCGCGATCCTGGAACGCATCAATGCCTGCGCGGACTGTTCGCAGAAAGGTGGTTCGCAATCGCACGGGGTCATGGTCAATTACCGATACGACCCGGAGCAGGTGGTCGCCAACCACGAGGCCTATGTCCAGGCGGGCCGTATCGTCATGTCTCGTACCCTGCAACGCGAGCACGACAAGCACATCGCAGGTAAACGCTGATGGATCTACCGGTGTTGCTTCTGTCCGGGGCGATCGCCGGCACCCTGGCCGGGCTGCTGGGCATCGGGGGCGGGGTGATCATCGTGCCGATCGTGACCCTGCTGTTCGAGGGCCACGGCGTGCCGCACGCGATCGCGATCAAGATGGCGCTCGGCACCTCGCTGGCGACCATCGTCGTGACCGCGATGTCGAGCATCTATACCCACCATCGCAAGGGTGCGGTCGAGTGGCGGCTGTTCCATGTCATGGGGCCGGCGGTGTTCGTCGGTTCGCTGATCGGCGCCTGGTTGGCCGACATCATTCCCGGCGATGCCTTGTATATCGCCTTCATCGTCTTCCTGTTCGCGATCTCGATACAGATGGCGATGAGCCGCGTCGGTGCGCACCGCAGCCTGCCCGGCAAGGCCGGACTGGCGGCCACATCGACGACCGTGGGCATAGTCTCGGCCCTGATGGGGATAGGCGGCGGCGCCATGCACGTGCCTTTCCTCAGTTACTGCGGCGTGCCGGTGAAGCGCGCGATCGCCACTGCGGCCGCGGTCGGGCTGCCGTTGTCAGCCAGTGCGACACTCGGCTACATCATCGGCGGACTGGACGAAACCGGCATACCGCCGGCCAGTATCGGCTATGTCAACCTGCCGGTGTTCGGCGGCGTGGTGGCCGCCAGCCTGTTGTTCGCACCGCTCGGCGCCACGTTGGCGCACAAGCTGCCGGACATGCTGCTTCGCCGTTTGTTCGCGGTGTTTCTTTTCGGTCTGGCCAGCCGTATGGCCTACAACATGCTTTGAAGTCTCAATTGGCGGGGGGCTTGGATCTCCAGCGATTAAGCGACCACGGCGTCTCGTTCCTTCTCCCCTCGGGAGAAGGTTAGGATGAGGGGATCGATGCAGGGAACCCCTCACCCCAGCCCTCTCCCGCCGGGAGAGGGGGCAATCGGCCAAACGGCTGAATCGATCCGGCTTGTTGCCGCAACCCGAAACCACCCGCTTTGGCCGGTGGCGTGTTTAAAGGACCCGACCCATGCGCAACGCGAACCTCTACAAGCTGTTCCTCGAGCACTTTCCGGCAGACCCCGATGCCCTGTTCCTCGACGCGGCCGACGGCCGCCGGTTGCGCTACAGCGAGGTGCCGCAGGCGACAGGCCGTCTGCTGAGCCTGCTGCAGAGCCTGGGCGTGGAGAAAGGCGACCGCGTTGTGGTGCAGGTCGACAAATCGATCGAGTCGGTACTGCTGTATCTGGCCTGCCTGCGTGCAGGCGCGATCTACATCCCGCTGAACACCGCGTACACCCCGGCCGAGGTCGGCTACTTTCTGCAGGACGCGACGCCGCGCCTGTTCGTCTGTGCGCCGAACGCGCAGTCCGCGATGGCCATGGTAGCGCGCGAGTCCGGCGTGCCCGGGTTGCTCAGTCTCGACGCCAGCGGGCGGGGCAGCCTGACGGATGCGCTGGCGGCGCAAGCCGTGAATGACGGGATCGTCGAGGTCGCTGCCGACGACCTGGCCGCCATCCTTTATACCTCGGGTACCACCGGGCGCTCGAAGGGTGCGATGCTCAGTCACGCCAACCTCGCGTCGAACGCGCAGGTGCTGTACGACACCTGGCACTGGCGACCCGACGATGTGCTGCTGCACGCACTGCCGATCTTCCACGTCCACGGCCTGTTCGTGGCGCTGCACTGCGCCCTGCTCGGCGGCTCGCGGGTGATCTTCATGCCGCGCTTCGACGCCGATGGCGTCATCGACCGTCTCGGAGAGGCCACCGTGATGATGGGCGTACCGACCTTCTACACCCGGTTGCTCGACAACCCCAGGTTCACCCGTGACACTTGCGCCAACATGCGCCTTTTCATCTCAGGCTCGGCGCCGCTGCTGGCCGACACCCACCGCGCGTTCGAGGCACGCACCGGTCACCGCATCCTCGAGCGCTACGGCATGACCGAGGCCGGCATGATCACGTCCAATCCCTATGACGGCGAGCGCATCGCCGGCACGGTCGGCTATGCCCTGTCCGGGGTTGGTGCGCGTGTCGCCGACGAGCAGGGCCGCGAGCTGCCTCGCGGCGAGGCCGGGGTACTGGAGATCACCGGGCCCAATGTGTTCAGCGGATACTGGCAGATGCCGGAGAAGACCGCCGAGGAGTTTCGTCCCGACGGCTGGTTCATCACCGGCGACATCGCGGTGATGGCCGGCGACGGTCGTGTCACCATCGTGGGCCGCGCCAAGGACCTGATCATCTCCGGTGGCTTCAATGTGTACCCGAAGGAGATCGAGTCACAGATCGACGAACTGCCCGGGGTCCGCGAGTCGGCGGTGATCGGCGTGCCGCACCCGGATTTCGGCGAAGGGGTGGTGGCGGTGGTGGTGGAAGACGGCAGCACCGGGTTGTCCGAGGCATCGGTGATCACGGCGCTGCAGGACCGGCTGGCGCGCTTCAAGCAGCCCAAGCGGGTGTTCATCGTGGATCAGCTGCCGCGCAATACCATGGGCAAGGTGCAGAAGAACGTGCTGCGCGAGACCTACAGGGACACCTTTGCATGAACGAAAAGGCCGCAACGCAGCTGCAGGCACTGATCAACCGCTCCATCCCGCTCAGTGAGGCGATGGGCTACGAGATCCGTGCGCTCGACGCCAGGGCGATCACGGTGGAGGCACCGCTGGCCCCCAACATCAATATCCACGGCACCGGGTTTGCCGGCAGCCAGTACGCGCTCGGCATCCTCGCCGCCTGGGGGTTGTGTGCGCACATGATCGCGCAGTCCGGACTGGACGCCGACCTGGTGGTGGTCGAGGCCAACATCCGCTACCGCCTGCCGGTCACCGGCGACATCGTCTGCCATTGTGCGGTGACCGAGTCTGCACGCCGCACTTTCATCGACGAGTTGACCCGAAAGGGCCGCTCGCGACTCAATCTGCGGGTCGAGATCGGTGCCAACCCGGCGGCGGTGATCGACGCGACCATGCATGCGCGCCTGCGCTGAGCGCGTGCATTTCGGCAATCAGGCCTGACCCGCCGGCCCTGTCCGGTGCCATGCCCTGGCGGCGGTGCGGCCTTACTGGCGGTCCGTCAGCAGGTCCGGGTGGTCACGTCCCGCGACCAGCAGAAAGGTGGCGATCTCTTCGTTGGTCGCGCCGCCCTGTTGCAGCAGTGTCACCAGATGCTGCCTGCGCTGCGAGGTGACATCGGCGAGGGCCGACTCCACCGAAATACCCTGTTGCTGCCAGAATGTCGCGTTGCGCGACTTGTCGAGCGCGCGGTAGTCGGCCATCTCGTCGGGATTGAGCGGCCGCTGCTGCGCCAGTGTCTCGTACTCAGCCAGGCGCGGTGACCGGGGCGGCGGCAGATACAGCGCCGATACGCTCTTGAACGGGCTGGCGTTCCCGGATGAATCGAACACCTGTGGGCCGATCATCAGATAGCCGATGCCGAGCACGATCAGCCAGATGGCAATGCGGAGTAGGACCTGGATCATTTGCGGGTGTGTCCGGGGGCGGCGTGATGTCGCGCGAGGTTGCGGTCAGGGCCCACCAGTTTACGCAGCCGGCCGGGATTCGCGAAACCCTGAACCGCTGTCCTCAGTGGCATGCGATCTCGACCCGCCGGTTTATCGAGCGGCCTGTCTCCGTCGTGTTGTCCGCGATCGGCTGTCTCTCGCCGCGGCCCTGCGCCGACACACGCGCCGGGTCGAGGCCGCGCGCCACCATGGCGGCGGCGACCGCCTGGGCACGGCGCTGCGACAACTCGTCGTTGTAGGCATCGGCGCCCTCGCTGGAGGTATGGCCGATCACTGTAAACGCCGGAGCGGTCGACGCCTGCAGCCCGGCGGACAGGGCATCCAGCAGTTTCTCCGACGCCGGCCGGATGGTTGCCGAGTCGAAGTCGAAGTGGATGCCATGGATGATCGAGCCACAACCGAGTTGCGGCACCGGCTGCGTCGAGCACTCGGTCTTCAGCTTCGGTGCGGCAGCGCCGGCGTACAGCCGGAACGGTGCGCCGTTGGTCGAACGCACGCCGACGATCCCGCCGTCGGCGCCGACGGCGAGCACGAAGGTGCTCGGGATCCCGCCTTTGCGCGACTTGCCGGTCGCGCGCACTAGGTTGCCGCTGACGGTACCGTTGAGATCGCCCTCGCCGTCATAGCAGCCGGTGATGCGCACATCGTCCTGTTTGAGTTCCAGCAGCACCCCGCGGCCCTTCCACTTGCCGCTGAA
>JAGRHB010000173.1 GCA_020445245.1 Gammaproteobacteria bacterium | reverse complement strand
CCTGTGACGGCGCCAGCTCGAAGATCCCCAGGCCGGTCTCGGCCGAGCGGATGTAGTTCTGGCTCTCGCGCAGGTGCGTCAGCAAGGGGATATCGTACTCGGCGAGAAAATCGTCGAGGATCTGATAGATCCGTGTGTTCTCGCGCACCCGGTTGGCGATCAGCCCGACCCGCGTCTGGCCGCGCGCGATCCGCCCTGATTTCAACAGGTCACCGATCAGGCGCGTGGCGGCACGCATATCGATCGGTGATGGCAGCACCGGCACCAGCAGCGCGTCGGCGCGCCGTAACAGTTGAGTGACAGCAGCCCCGTAGATGCCAGCCGGGGTATCGAGGACAGCAACCTCGGTGCCATGCGGCGCCCGCGCGTCCCCACTGACCGCGTCCACACCGCTGATCGTGGGGATACCCTCATAGTCATCACGCGCACCCAGCCAGTCGATGGCCGAGCGCTGCGGATCGAAATCCATCAGTGCCACCTTCTGCCCCTCGTCGGCGTACCAGGTGGCCAGATTCGTGGCGATGGTCGTCTTGCCACAGCCTCCCTTGGCGTTCATGCAGAGGATGGTCTGCATCTCAATCCCTCCTCCAGTTGGTAGCGGGTGCGCCATTACAGATCAGTTGCCGACGCACGGCAAGCGGTGTTCAACATCCCCGCGCAGTCCCTGACCTCCCGGCCTTCCGCCGCCAAGAGTCGGGCGTCAGCCGGCGCTCGGACAGGACGTAAAGTTCTCGGGAAATGGCCGCTACAGGTAAACACAAGACCGTGATTCCCGCATGGACGAACCCCAATGAAGCGCAGCAAGGCCTCGATTCAAAGCAAGATTCTGACCGCCCTGGTCGCGGTATTCGTGTCGCTGATGATTGCCACCACGTGGCACATGGCAGTGAGCGAACGCGACATGGTGCAGGCGCTCGCCGAACAGAAGGCACTCGACACCGCGAGTTCCTTCTTCGATGGCGTCAACACCATGATGCTCACCGGGACGACCGCGCAACGCGACCTGCTTCGAAAGAAGACACTGTCGCACGAGGACATTACCGAGACCCGGATTGTCCGGGGCGCGGAGGTCAGCAAGGTTTTCGGGGTCGGCAACCCGGAGCAGAAGATCCAAGACGACCTCGATCGGCGGGCACTGAACGGCGAGAAGATCGTGCAGATGGGTGAAGACACCGACGGGCGCACCGTCACGGTGCTGACCCCGGTCGTCGCGACCAGCGATTTCCGGGGCACCAACTGCCTGACCTGCCACGTGGTCGCCGAGGGCACGGTACTCGGGGCGGTACGCGTCAGTTACTCGCTGGCGGCGTTGGATGAGCAGATCGACCGCAACATCCTTGTCAGTGGTGCGTTGAACGTCCTGATGCTGGTGGTCGGGATCGTCGTCATCACCTGGATGCTGCGGCGCATAGTGGTCAGCCCACTGTGCGCGATGCGCAGCACGATGCGCAAGATAGAGCAGGACGCCAATCTCAATCACCGTCTGGAAGTCCGCGGAAGCGACGAAATCGGCACGCTCTCACAGGCGTTCAACAGCATGCTGGACAAGTTCAGCGGCAGCCTGCGCGAGGTGTTCGACACCACCAACCGGCTCAAGGATGTGGCTGGCCAGATCGCGACGGTCTCAGCCCAGACCGCACAGGCCGCCGACCAGCAGCGCGCCGAAACCGATGCGGTGGCCACGGCGATCACCGAACTCGACTCGACGGCAATGCAGGTACGCGAAGGGGCGACCAGTGCTGCCGAGGCGTCTATCGAGGCCGACCGGACCGCAAACGAAGGCGCACGCACGACGCGCGACGCAATCGACGGCATCCATGTGCTGGTAAGCGAGATCGAACGCGCGGCCGAGGTCATCGAACGTCTCGACCAGCGCAGCCAGAGCGTCGGTGGTGTCCTCGACGTGATCAAGTCGATTGCCGAACAGACCAATCTGCTGGCCCTGAACGCGGCCATCGAGGCAGCGCGCGCCGGCGAAAAAGGCCGCGGCTTTGCGGTGGTGGCGGACGAGGTCAGGACACTGGCCAACCGTTCGCACGAATCCACCCAGGAGATCGAAAAGATTGTCGAGCAGCTGCAGCATGGCGCCCGGGATGCCGTGTCGGTAATGACCCGCGCCAAGCACAGTGCGGAAGAGCGGCGGGGGCAGGTCGAGAGCGCCGACACCGGGCTCAACCTGATCGCCGAACGCGTGGCCCACATCCGTGGTCTGAATGCGCAGATGGCGGCAGCGGCCAATGAACAGAGCGCGGTGACCCAGGACGTCAGCCGCAACGTGGTCAACATCAGCCAGCTGGCTGAACGCACGGCCACAGACGCGGAACAAACGACCTCTGTCAGCAACACTCTGCTGCAGTTGTCCGCCCAGCTCGAGACCCTGGTACAGCGGTTTCGCTTCTCGACCTGAACCGGGCCGTCGGCCGGTCAGCGGCCGGGCCGCCGACCTTCAGCCGATCCCCAGATCGTCCCAGATCGCATCCACGCGTGCCTTGACTGCCGGGTCCATCGCGATCGGCCGCCCCCACTCGCGATCGGTCTCTCCCGGCCACTTGTTGGTCGCATCAAACCCCACCTTGCCGCCCAGGCCGGACACCGGCGAGGCAAAATCCAGGTAATCGATCGGCGTATTCTCGACCAGGGTGGTGTCACGCACCGGATCCATACGTGTGGTCATCGCCCAGATCACGTCGTTCCAGTCACGCACGTTCACGTCGTCGTCGGTGACGATCACGAACTTGGTGTACATGAACTGGCGCAGGAAAGACCACACCCCAAACATCACCCGCTTGGCATGGCCGGCGTACTGCTTCTTCATGCTGACGACCGCCATGCGATACGAGCAGCCTTCGGGCGGCAGGTAGAAATCCACGATCTCGGGGAATTGCTTCTGCAGGATCGGCACGAACACCTCGTTCAATGCCGCGCCGAGGACCGCCGGTTCGTCCGGCGGCCGGCCCGTGTAGGTGCTGTGGTAGATAGGGTCGTCGCGGTGGGTGATGCGATCGATGGTGAACACCGGGAAGCTGTCGACCTCGTTGTAGTAGCCGGTGTGGTCGCCGAACGGCCCCTCGGGCGCCATGTCGTCGGGGCGGATATGCCCTTCGAGAACGAATTCGGCGCTGGCAGGCACTTGCAGATCGGATCCGATACAGGCCGCGACCTCGGTGCGGCCGCCGCGCAACAGCCCTGCGAATGCGTACTCGGAGAGCGTATCGGGCACCGGCGTCACCGCACCCAGGATGGTCGCCGGGTCGGCTCCCAGCGCCACCGCCACCGGGAATGGCTCGCCAGGGTGCGCACGCTGCCAGTCACGGAAGTCCAGCGCGCCTCCACGATGCGCCAGCCAGCGCATGATCACGCGATTGCGGCCGATCACCTGCATACGATAGATGCCAAGATTTTGCCTGGGTTTTTCCGGGCCCCGCGTCACCACCAGGCCCCAGGTGATCAACGGGCCGGCATCTTCCGGCCAGCAAGTCTGCACCGGGATATCCGCGAGATCGACCGAGTCGCCTTCCAACACGTGCTTTTGGCAGGCCGCCCCCTTGACCAGCTTGGGCGCCATGTCCAGCACCCTGCGGAATACCGGCAGCTTGTCCCAGGCGTCCTTCATGCCCTGTGGTGGCTCGGGTTCCTTGAGCTGCGACAGCAAAACGCCTACCTCGCGCAGTGCGCTCACCGACTCCTCACCCATGCCCAGTGCGACGCGCTCCGGCGTGCCGAACAGGTTGCCGAGCACCGGGATGCGGTGTCCCTTCGGGTTCTCGAACAGCAGCGCCGGGCCGCCTGCACGCAAAGTGCGGTCGCAGATCTCGGTCATTTCAAGATACGGATCGACCTCGGCACGGATACGCTTCAGCTGCCCACGGGACTCGAGCTGGTCCAGAAAATCGCGCAGATCACGGTATTTCATAGTGTTATCCTGCAATACTCAGCCGGTACTTTACCGGCCGCCCGATCCGGTCACTAGCCCGTTAACTCTCATGGCGATATGCACCAACCCGAATAATGAAATTAACCGCGCCTATCGCCGTGATCGTTCCCTCTCCCCAGCCCTCTCCCGCATGCGGGAGAGGGGGACCAAGAGCGCGCCGTGCGCGACTTTCACGTCAACGATTACCTTGCCCATGATGTCAGTTGTCTTCCTGTTGATCCTCGGTGGACTGGCCGGCTGGCTGGCCGCGACCCTGGTCCGGGGCCACGGGCTCGGCGTATGGGGAAACATCGGTGTGGGCATCGTCGGCGCCGTGCTCGGCGCCACGCTGCTGGGACAGATGGGCGTGCGCCTGATGGGGCCGTTTGGCCAACTGGTGACGGCCCTGATCGGCGCCGTGGTGCTGCTTTGGCTGGCACGGCTGTTCGGCAAACGATGACAGACACCAAGTGAAACCGACAGGTGATCGTCGCGTGAAGAAAAAGCTGCTGTTTCTGGTCCATCGGTTGCCGTACCCGCCGAACAAAGGCGACAAGATCGCCTCGTTCAACCTGCTGCGCTTCCTGGCCGAGCGCTACGAAGTGTTCGTCGGCACCTTCATCGACGATCCGGACGACCGTCAATACCTGGACAAGGTACGCGAGTACTGCAGCGAACTGTGCGCGCCCGAGATCAGGCCGGGGCTGGCACGGCTCGCCAGCCTGCGCGGCCTGTTCAGCGGCGAAGCACTTTCTCTGCCGTACCTGCGCAACCGCCGCCTGATGGACTGGACCGCGGACGTGCTGAGAGAACACAGGCCCGAGCGTATCGTGATCTTCAGCGGCCCGAGGGCACAGTACGTCAGCGGGCGGGTACCCGAAGGCACCAGCACCCTGTTCGACATGG
>JAGRHB010000172.1 GCA_020445245.1 Gammaproteobacteria bacterium | reverse complement strand
CAATCTGAGCCAAATCGGCGCTTCGTGTGAAGACTAGTCCGGCGGCCGAGTACGGTCAACCACCCGTGCGCAATGTGCTCAGCGGTCGTTGTGCAGACCGATGACGGTACCGCGGTTCATTTCACGCAATGCCTTGGCATCGTCGTTGCGGCTCTCCTCCAGTTGTCCGAGGTACTCGGGCGTGATGTCCCCGGTGACATACTCCCCGTTGAAGACCGAGGTGTCGAAACGCTGCACCGCGGTCTTTCCCTTCTTGCCGACGGCATCGATAAGGTCCTGCAGATCCTGGTATACGAGGCCGTCTGCACCGATCCAGGCGCACACCTCTTCATCGGTACGCCCGTGTGCGATGAGTTCGGAGGCTGCCGGCATATCGATGCCATAGACGTTGGGGTAGCGCACTGGCGGCGCCGCAGACGCAAAGTAGACCTTGCGCGCACCGGCGTCACGCGCCATCTGCACGATCTGGCGGGATGTCGTCCCACGCACGATCGAGTCGTCCACCAGCAACACGCTCTTGCCTTTGAACTCGACATCGATCGGATTGAGTTTCTGGCGCACCGATTTCTTGCGCGCGGTCTGCCCCGGCATGATGAAGGTGCGGCCGATGTAACGGTTCTTGATGAATCCCTCGGTGAACCGCACGTCCAGCTCGTGTGCCAGGCTCATTGCCGAGGTACGACTGGTGTCCGGTATCGGGATCACCACGTCGATCTTGTCTTTGCCCAGCACACGCTCGATCTTCTTCGCCAACTTCTTGCCCATGCGCAGGCGCGCCTTGTGAACAAAGATGTCATCGATGATCGAATCGGGTCTGGCGAAGTACACGAACTCGAAGATGCAGGGGCTGCGCTGCCAGTTCTCGGCGCACTGCCGCGTGTGCAGTTTGCCATCCTCGGTGAATAGGATCGCCTCGCCCGGATCGACATCGCGTACACGGTCGAAATCCAGTGTATCCAGGGCCACGCTCTCCGACGCCACCATCATTTCCGGACCGTTGGCACTTTCGCGCACGCCGAACACCAGCGGCCGGATACCGTTGGGGTCGCGGAATGCGATCACACCGAAACCGGGGATCATGGCGACCGCCGCGTAGCCGCCACGGCAACGTCTATGCACGCCGGACACTGCACGGAAAATGTCGTTCTCATCGAACGACAGGTTGCTGGTTTCGCCCAACTCATGAGCAAACACGTTGAGCAGTATCTCGGAATCCGAATCTGTATTGATATGCCGCCGATCGTCACGGAACAGATCGCGCTTAAGATCCGCCGCATTGGTCAGGTTGCCATTGTGTGCCAGACAGATTCCGAAAGGTGAATTGACGTAGAACGGCTGTGCCTCGGCAGAAGACGAGCAGCCGGCAGTCGGATAGCGCACGTGCGCAATACCCATATTGCCAGGCAGGCTGATCATGTGCTGGGTATCGAACACATCGCGGGCCAGCCCGTTATCCTTGCGCAGATGCAGGCGACCATTCTCGCAGGTCATAATCCCGGCGGCGTCCTGGCCCCGATGCTGCAGCACCAGCAAGGCGTCATACAGCGACTGGTTGACCGGCCCGGTTCCGACGATTCCAACAACTCCGCACATTTCGCACTTGCCCTCAAACCGATCAGGTGTCTATGCCTTGTAGCGAAACCGTTCCGCAAACTCCGGCGGCAAAAGATCGCGCAGCCAAAAAGCCAGTTCTTCGAAATAGCCGACCAGCGTGGATTCGGCCCACCAATGCTCGCCTGGCAGTGGCGTCAACCCGGCCAACAATACCAACGCCGCCACCAGCAGGACACCGCGGGCGGCGCCGAAAACCATCCCGATCAGGCGATCCGTACCCGACATCCCTGTACGCTCGACCAGCTGAATGATCAGATAATTGACCAGGCCGCCGACGACCAGGGTCACGATCATCAGCAGCGCGAAAGCTATCCCCAGGCGCGCCGTCGGAGAATCGATCCACGCGCGCATCGGCACTTCAAGGTGACGGAAGAAACTCCAGCTGACCCAGAATGCCAGTACCCATATCGCCAGCGAAAAGGCCTCGCGCACGAAACCACGCGCCAGACTGATCAACGACGACAGCAGGATGATCCCCAGAATCAGGAAATCCAGCCAGACCACGGATCAGACCGCTCCAGGCGAGCTGTGCGATTCTATCAGAAGCGGGGTGTCGGCCCGACACTGAGCGCGCCTCACGGGTACTGTTGCACCTGGGTTCGGGTCCCCGCGATCTCGCTGACCCTGGCAGCCATTCCCTCGGCCTCCGCCCGCTCGACGACGGGACCCACCTTCACCCTGTAATACCGTTTGCCTTTGATGTCCACGAGCTCCGCATCCGGCGTCGGCAGTTTGGCATCACGCAACCTCGCAACCAGCTTCTCGGCATTCTCCTGACTCGAAAAGCTGCCCACCTGCACCGCCCATGCGGTCAGCCCGGTTCTCGGTTTGACAGGTTCTACCTCGACAGATCCTGGCCCGGCATCCGCTTCCACCTTTATTTCGCGCGGCGCCAACGGCGCAACCGCGGCCACCTCCTCGCGCAGCATCTCGGAGGCGAAGTCGCTCACCGGCGGTCTGGCCGGCAAGGGCGGTAGCGGCGGTGGCCGCGAAGGTGGCTCCTCGAACAGCATCGGCACGAAGATGACGGCAAGCGACGCCAACACAGCTGCACCGATCAAGCGCTTTTTCAGGCCTTCATCCATCGCTTTATCTGCCAAGCCAAAGTGTGGATTATACCTGCAGCGTCACGCTTTTGCGGCCGCCGATCCGTCGCTCGCCAACCAGTCCATCGCAGCCCCGACAGTAAGAAACGAGCCGAACACCACCACCCGGTCGTCTGCACCCGCATCCGCAGCGACATCAGCCATCACCTGTGCTACGCCGCCACCCCTGTCGACCGGTGTGTCACCCAGCACCGGACGTAGCCTCTCGGCGAGTTGCGCGGCCGACATGCCGCGCGGTTCCTTCGACAGGTCCACGAGATACCAGGCATCAAAGCGGCCGGCGAGCGCTGCAGCGACGCCGGCGGCATCCTTGTCGGCCAGCATCCCGCACACCGCAAGCGATCGGCCGCTGCAGAAGAAATCACCGAGCATATCGCTCAGCACCGCGGCCGCAGCAGGATTGTGTGCGACATCCAGCACCCAGGTCGGGCGTCCCGGTCGCACATCGAAACGCCCGGGCACGCGCGCCGCCAGCAGACCGCTGCGCACCGCATGCTGGCCGAGCGGCAACCGCGCCGAAAGACAGCCGAGTGCGACCAGCACGCCGGCCGCATTGTCTATCTGCACGCGGCCGCGCATGCCCGGCTGCGGCAGTGAACGGCGCGATGCCTCGGCCCCCAGCAGATCCCAGCCCTGTGCACTGTGCTCGACCCGGTAGTCTTCACCGGCAACCAGCAAACGGGTGCCCAGGCGCTGTGCCCGTGCGCGAATGCTGTCGGGCATCTCGGTTCCGCTGAACACCGCCGGTCGGCCGGCGCGCATGA
The DNA here is from genome assembly GCA_020445245.1 of Gammaproteobacteria bacterium. The sequence goes on along the minus strand of JAGRHB010000172.1, from coordinate 1,346 downwards.
TGCCTGCCTTCTCCGCACCGATCGCCTCGCGATCGGCTCCCAGCCAATCCTGGTGATCGAGCCCGATACTGGTGATCAGCGACACATCCGGTTCGATCAGGTTGACGGCATCCAGGCGTCCGCCCAATCCCACTTCGAGGACGATCGCATCGAGCCGGACGTCACAGAATATGCACAGCGCCGCCAGCGTACCGAATTCGAAATAGGTCAGCGGCACGCCGTCACGGGCCTGGTCAACACGTTCGAACGCCGCACTCAACTGTGCGTCGTCCACCGGGGTCTGATCGACCCGGATACGTTCGTTGTAGTGCTGCAGGTGCGGTGAGGTATAGCAGCCGGTGCGATAGCCGCCCGCCTGCAGGATCGATTCGGCGAAAGCCACGCTCGAGCCCTTGCCGTTGGTGCCAGCGATGGTGATCACCACCGCATCCATCGTCGGCGCGCCCAGACGCTCCCACACCAGGCGCACCCGATCGAGCCCGAGATCGATGGATTTCGGGTTGAGTCCGGCCTGCCAATCCAACCAGGCGGCCAGGGATTCGAATCTCATGATCGGGGCAATGCGGACTAGCTGCGCTTCTCGGTCGAGAGCATGCCGAGGATACCGGCCAGTCGATCGCGCATCTCGCGCCGGTCGATGATGGTGTCGACCGCACCGTGCTCAAGCAGAAACTCACTGCGCTGAAAACCTTCCGGCAGCTTCTCGCGCACTGTCTGCTCGATCACCCGTGGCCCGGCGAAGCCGATCAATGCCCCGGGCTCACCGATATTGATGTCGCCGAGCATCGCAAAACTGGCGGACACCCCGCCCATCGTGGGATCGGTCATCACCGAGATAAAAGGCAGGCCGCGACGTGACATGCGCTGCAGTGCAGCCGACGTCTTCGCCATCTGCATCAGCGAGAACAGAGACTCCTGCATGCGCGCACCACCGCTGGCGGAAAAGCACACCATCGGGCAACGGCGCTCTATCGCGGTATTGACGCCCTGCACGAAGCGCTCGCCCACCACCGAGCCCATCGAGCCGCCCATGAAGCCAAACTCGAACGCCGCGGCGACGATATCGCGCCCCTTGAGTTGCCCGCGCAACACCACCAGTGCGTCCTTCTCGCCTGTCTTCTTCTGTGCCGCGGCCAGACGCTCTTTGTATTTCTTGCTGTCCTTGAACTTCAGCGGGTCGCCCGACTCCAGGTCGGATGAGATCTCGTCGCGCGGTTCCGGGTCGAGAAAGAGATCCAGGCGTCGCCGTGCACCGATGCGGTTATGGTGTCCACACTTGGGGCAGACCTCCATGTTGCGCTCCATCTCCGCGCGGTAGAGAACAGCACTGCAGCTGGGACACTTGG
>JAGRHB010000171.1 GCA_020445245.1 Gammaproteobacteria bacterium | reverse complement strand
CATGCCGCTGGCCGTAAGCGCTGCCGGGGCATTGCTGCAGTACGTCGGCGACACCCAACGCAGCGCGCTGCCGCACGTCACCCGGATCACGGTAGAGCACCAGGACGAAGCGATCATCATCGATGCCGCGACACGGCGTAACCTCGAACTGGTCGAGGCGGTGTCAGGCAAGAAAAAGCACAGCCTGGCCGGGCTGCTCGACAGTACCGCGACGCCAATGGGCAGCCGCCTGTTGCGACGCTGGATCAGCCGCCCACTGCGCGACCAGCAAGCGGTGCGTGAACGCCACGCGGCGATCGCCTGCCTGCTCGACCGATGCCTGGTCGACGTCGTGCAGGAGACCCTGCGCGGCATCGGCGACATCGAACGTATCCTTGCCCGGATCGCGCTGCGCAGCGCCCGCCCGCGCGACCTGGCGGTGCTGCGCGACAGCCTGGCTGCCCTGCCCGGACTGCGCACCATCCTGCAGGATGTCGACGACCCCGGCCTGCAGCACCTCGCCGCCGAGATCGGTGAACACCCGCAGACGCTCCAGCTGCTGACCCGGGCGGTGGTCGAAAACCCACCTGTGGTCGCGCGCGACGGCGGCATGATCGCCCCCGGTTACGACGCACAGCTGGACGAACTGCGCGACCTGTCGCAGAACGCCGACCGGTTTCTGGTCGAGCTGGAGAAACGCGAGCGCGCACGCAGCGGGATCGAGACCCTAAAGGTCAGCTACAACCGGGTGCACGGCTATTACATCGAGATCGGGCGCAGCAAAACCGCCCAGGCACCGGCCGACTATATCCGCCGCCAGACGCTCAAGGGTGCCGAACGTTTCATCACACCGGAACTCAAATCGTTCGAAGACAAGGTGCTGTCGGCCCGCGAGCGTGCTCTGTCGCGCGAGAAAGCGCTCTACGAGGAACTGCTGGAAGCGCTGATCGAACCGCTGGGCATACTGCAGCACACGGCGGACGCGATTGCCCGCCTCGATGTGCTCGGCGGGTTTGCCGAACGCGCCCGGCGTCTCGACCTGTGCCGCCCGACGTTTCGTGATGCCCCAGGGCTTACCGTCAGCGGTGGCCGCCACCCCGTGGTGGAACAGGTCAGCGACACACCGTTCGTCGCCAACGACCTGCTGATGGATGAACAGCGCCAGATCCTGATCATCACCGGCCCCAACATGGGGGGCAAATCGACCTTCATGCGCCAGTCCGCGCTGATCGTGTTGATGGCCTATGCCGGCAGTTACGTGCCTGCGAAACTCGCCGAACTCGGCCCGTTCGATCGGATATTCTCGCGCATCGGCGCCTCTGACGACCTCGCCGGCGGGCGTTCCACGTTCATGGTCGAGATGCAGGAGACCGCCAACATCCTGCACAACGCAAGTCCGCGCTCGCTGGTCCTGATGGACGAAATCGGGCGCGGCACCAGCACCTTCGACGGGCTGTCGCTGGCCTGGGCCTGCGCGGTGGAGCTGGCCACCAGGATCCGCGCCTTCACCCTGTTCGCGACCCACTATTTCGAACTCACCACGCTGCCGGACGAATATCCCGGCATCGTCAACGTGCACCTGGACGCGGTCGAACACGGGGACGGCATCGTGTTCCTGCATGCGCTGCGCGAAGGACCCGCCAACCAGAGCTACGGCCTGCAGGTCGCCGCACTGGCCGGCGTGCCGCGCAAGGTGATCGAACTGGCACGACGACGCCTGCGCGAACTCGAACAGGCGGCACAACGCCACGCGCAGGCCGAATCGAATCAGCTGTCGCTGTTCGCCCAGGCAGTCAAGGAAACACCCGCGGCCGCGCCCGACCGCCTGCGCGAACGGCTCGCCGAACTCGACCCCGACCAGATGACGCCGCGCCAGGCGCTCGACGCCCTTTACCAACTGCGTTCTTTGGACGAGGCTGGAGACTAGTCAGGGACAAACGCTGAGGTAGCATCCATGACCTACGTCGTCACCGAGAACTGTATCAAGTGCAAATACACCGACTGCGTCGAGGTATGTCCTGTCGACTGCTTCCACGAAGGACCGAACTTTCTCGCCATCGACCCTGATGAGTGCATCGACTGCGCCCTGTGTGAACCGGAATGTCCGGTGGGTGCGATCTTCGCCGAAGACGACGTGCCCCAGACACAGCAGCACTTCATCGCATTGAACGCAGAGCTCTGCGCCGGTTGGCCGGTGATCGCGCAGCGCAAGCCCGCGCCACCCGACGCCGCCGAATGGGACGGCAAGCCGGACAAGCTCAAACTTCTGAAACGTTAACGTGAAGCGCGCGAAGCGTATCATCATCCCCCACTCCCGCAGGCGGGAGAGGGTCGGGGAGAGGGAAACGGCTATGGCTGGCAGGCCGATCTGCCCGCATGGATTCGCCGAGACGTCCCGGCGGCAGGATCTCAGCGCAGCAGCGGCCTGGCCAGTATCGCGCTGATGTTGTCCTGACCGCCGGCGGCGAGCGCCGCATCGACCAGCGTCTGCACCTGTGACTCGAGGTCACCCTTGGGGTCGCGCAGGATGCGCGCGATCTCACTGTCCGAGACCGCACCGTGCAGGCCATCGCTGCACAACAGGTAGGTATCGCCGACTTCGAGCAAGGCGTCCCCCACATCGACCTCGGTCTGACGCTGCATGCCCAGGCTGCGGGTCAGCACATTGTCACGGATCCCGGCCACGCGGGCCTCGGTGCGATTGAGGAATATCCCCTCGTCGATCATGCGCTGTATCAGGGAATGATCACGCGTCAGGCGCCGGATACGACCGTAGCGCACCCGGTACAGCCGGGAATCGCCGACATGGGCATAGTAGATCCGGCTTTCGCGGAACATCGCGAGCACCATGGTGGTGCCCATGCCCTGCAACTCCGGGTGTTCCGTGGACTCGTCGAGCAAGGCGTGGTTCGCCACCTCGACCGCATGCCCCACCCGCAACAGGCTTTCGGTATCGTCCGCGTTCAGCTCGCGCTGCGAAGGCAGCAGGTCGGCGAGCGCGGCCTCCACCGCGAGGCGGCTGGCCACCTCGCCGGCACGGTGACCACCCATGCCGTCGGCAAGGGCCACCACGCCAAGATCGGGCTCCACCTGCAGCCAGTCCTGATTGCTGCTGCGCACCAGGCCCTTGTGGGACCTGGTGGCCAGGCTGATCGCGTGTACCGACATCTACCGCTTCAACGACTGTTATGACTGTTCAGTCCAGCGTCCCGGAGACCGGCCTTCAGCCGCCGGAGCGCGCACTGCGCTGATCGAGCGCCCTGCGCAACTTGTCCGCCGGCACATAGCCGGGCAGGATCTCACCGTCTTCCAGGATCAACGCCGGGGTGCCCTGGATACGCATCGTCTGGCCCAGCGCATACTGTTCCGCCACCGGGTTGTCGCAGGTCTTCGCCGGGACTTCGCCGCCCGCCTTGGCACGGTTCATAGCCGCCTTGCGATCATCGGCGCACCATACCGATACCGCCTTGTCATAGGACGCGCTGGGGATCCCGGAACGTGGATAGAACAGGTAGCGGATGCGGATGCCCTGCGCGTTGTACTGCTCCATCTCCGAATGCAGCTTGCGGCAGTAACCGCAGTCGATATCGGTAAACACCGTGATCTGGTACTTCGCATCGTCGGGTCCGTAGATCACCATCTGACTCTCGTCGATCTTGTCCAGCGCAGCGACTTTAAGTTCACCCAGGCGCGCTTCGGTGATCTCGGCGCGCGTCTCCAGGTCGATCAGCTTGCCCTGGATCAGGTAGCGCCCGTCCGAGGTGAGGTAGACCAGGCGCGTACCGAAGGTCACTTCATACAGATTGGCGATGGGCGTGCTGCGGATCTCGTCCGGCTGCAGCCCGGGAAGAAGCACGCTTAGCGAGTTGCGGATCTGCTGTTCGGTGGTCTGATCGACCTGCGCCTGGGAAGATGCGGCGAGAAGAAAGACACACAGGGCGAAAACGGCTTTTTTCATGGCTGAACAACTAATCCCGGAAATTGATGTACTGCAGCGGCAGGCCGAAATCCGCCTTGCGCAGCATGGCGATCACGTTCTGCAGGTCGTCGCGGCTCTTGCCGGTGACCCGTACCTGCTCGCCCTGGATCTGCGCCTGGACCTTGATCTTGGCACCCTTGATGTCCTTGACGATCTTGCGCGCGGTATCGGTGTCTATCCCCTGGCGGATGGTCACCGCCTGGCGCGCGCGGTTGTTGGCGGTTTCCGCCTTGGCAATGTCCAGGCAACCGATATCGACTGATCGTTTGACCAGTTTCAGCTGCAGGATGTCCATCATCTGTTCGAGCTGAAACTCGTTCTGTGCATGCAGTGTGACGACATTGCCTTCGAGGCTGAAATTGGCATCACTGCCCTTGAAGTCGAAACGCGTACCGACTTCGCGGTTCGCCTGGTCGGCGGCGTTGCGCACTTCCTGCAGATCCACTTCGGATACGACATCGAACGAGGGCATGACTCGACTCCGCAATAAAACCGCCGCAAAGGCTACCACATTGCACCGCCACTGATTCGCCTCCCGATCGGGAAAAGAACACGCCTCTGCCGCGGCCCTGGTGCCGCCGGCCGGACTCAGCCACGCGGATGGTGTTTCGCATGCAGCGCCTGCAGGCGCTCGCGGGCCACGTGGGTGTAGATCTGCGTGGTCGACAGCGAACTGTGGCCCAGCAGCAGTTGTACCACGCGCAGGTCGGCACCGTGATTGACCAGATGGGTCGCGAAGGCGTGCCGCAGGGTATGTGGCGACAGTGACTGCCGGATGCCCGCGCCGGCTGCGTGCTTCTTGATCCGGTACCAGAACGCCTGCCGGGTCATAGCCGTCCGCCGGCGGGTCGGGAAAAGCGCATCGCAGGGCCTGCCGCCGAGCAGTTCGCGGCGTGCACCGTCGATAA
>JAGRHB010000170.1 GCA_020445245.1 Gammaproteobacteria bacterium | reverse complement strand
AAGGTGGCTGATCGTGCCCATGCGGTTTTCCGCCGCGCGCTGCATGCTCGGCAGAAAGAATCGCACGGCGTTGCGGCCCGACTCCTTGGCCTGGTACATCGCCGTGTCGGCCTGGCGCAGGAGGTCATCGGCACTCTCGTCCGCCGACGGGAATACCGAGATACCGATGCTTGGCGTGATGTGCAGTTCGTGCACCCCGACCGGATAGGGAAGGGCAAGGGTCTGGCGGATTTTCTCGGCCAGCGACTGGACGTCGCTGACGGCCTCGTCCCGGCTTCTGGACAACTCGGAAACCAGGATGACGAACTCGTCGCCTCCGAGCCTGGCCACTGTGTCCTCTTCGCGCAGCGCCTCGCGGATGCGCTTGGCGACATCGCGCAGCAGGGTGTCGCCAACGGGGTGGCCGAGTGAGTCGTTGATGGTCTTGAAATTGTCGAGGTCGATGAACAATACAGCGCTCAGGTGGTGGTGACGCCGCGCGCGCGCCAGCGCCTGGTGCAGTTGCTGCATGAACAGCCGACGGTTCGGAAGTTCGGTCAGGGTGTCGTAGGTCGCCTGGTATTCGATCAGCTCCGTGGCACGGCGCTGTTCCGTGACGTCTTCGCACATCAACATGTATCCGGCGAATTCGTCGTTGTCCTTTTGGATTGGTGAGATGCGGCCATCGACCTGTCGCTGCTGGCCACTCAGATCGAGCTGCATGGTAAAGCGGAATTCACCGCTCTCACGGGCTTGCCTCAAGCCCTGCATATAGCGCTGCTTGCTGACGCCACGGTGGCGGTGCAGGTCCATCAACGTGGTGCCGAGTGCCTGCTCCGTGGGCAGGTTGAACAGTTTCTCCGCCGAGGGGCTGTAGTAGCGAATCCTTCCATCGGCGTCGGTCGCAATGATCGCGACCTTCTCCGAAGAGCCGAGAATGCCATCGAGATAGGCGGTCTTTTCCTGCAGCGAGTGGTAGGCGGCGTTGATCTCACTGGTGTCACGCCAGATACAGAAAAGCGCATCTCCGCCTTCGTAGGGGATCTTGGTCAGCGATACCTCTACAGGGAACAGCGAACCATCCCGCTTGCGGTGTGTCCATTCGAAACGGTGGTAACCCTCGCGGTAAGCGATGGACATCATCTGTTCCGCCTTGTCCCGCGACGCCTGACCGTCCAGCTGCCTCTCCGGTGACAGTGCCGAAGGATGCAGGCAGGTGAGCGCCTTTACCGAGCCATGGCCGAGAACTTTCGCGGCCGCCTGGTTCGCCATGATGAATTGGCTGCCGACAATCAGCCACATCGGATCCTCGGACAGTTCGAACAGTCTGCGGTACTTTTCCTCGCTCTCGCGCAGCCGGGTCTCAGCCAGGTGACGTTCGGTGATGTCTTGCACGATGCCGATCAAGTGCGGGTCTTCGCTGCTGCCTGAATGCAGTCGAATCGCTTCACGGACGGTCAGGGGTTCGCCGCCCTGGCGGTTCAGGCGGTGCACCAGTTCGATCGGCTCGCCGTTCTTGCACACCTTCTCGAGGGCCGCCATGAAGGCTACGCGGTCGCTGCCCGGCAGCTGTCGCAGGTAGTCATCCATCCGTTCGCCGGTGGACGCCCGTGGCTTGTTGCACAGAAAAAGCAGCCCTTCCGAGCAGCTGAAGACGCCACGTGTCCGGTCCCATTCCCAGTTGCCCTGGAAGCCCAGGCGCTGGGCCTCGTTCAGGCTGTCGCGGGCGCGCGTGGCTGCCTCGGCCTGTTCGGCGAACGCCCGCGAGCGCTGCTGAATCTGGCGGTTCTTGCGTGACAGCACCACCAGGAATGCAGCCAGTGATACCGCAAACAAAGTGCTGACGGCGACCAGTGCGCTGAGGATCGGCACGCGATAACGTTGATAGAACGACGGCGGTTCGTGCAGCAGCGTGGCAGTCTGGCGGATCGGCGGCGGCAGGGTCAGTCGATAGCGGGCGATCGTCCGCGCGTCCAGCACGAATTCGTTGGGACTGTCGGTCAACGGGGCCCGGATCTCCCCTGTGTTGAGGTAGTGCGCCAGCAACCCGGCCGCGGCTTCGCCCTGTCGGATCCCGCTGGTCACGAAGCCACCCAGGACGCCATCGACCATGTAGACGTCCTCCATGCTGACGATGACACGCCCACCGTCGCCGACGATCATCTGCAAGGTCTCGTGCAGTGGCACTGTCTGGTCGTGGCCGTCCTTCGCCCCGCCGAGAGTGGTAAGGAACAGGTCGGCGTCGGGCAGGTGGCGCAGTTGCTCCAGGATTGCATCGATATGCCCATCTGCGACGAAGGTGGCCTGGATGGCCGGGGTGCCCGCAAGTTCCTCCCTGACCTCGCGCTCGATCGCCTGGTAGGTCGTCGAGTTGTCACCGACCACAACGATGTGCTGCGTTTGGCGGCCCATACGAGCCAGCAACTCAAGGTTCGGGGCAATCTCCTTCTTTTCGAAAACCCCGGTGATCTGGCGACCGGCGATTCTTTGCAACGCCCCGAAGTCGTTGACCCCGGAGAAGAACACCGGGACCTGGGGAAAGACCTGCGCCAGGTGATCCAGGGCAAACGTCAGCGCGTTGTCGTCGGATACATAGACGGCGTCAGGCGCGAAGCCTGCATACTTGAATTTCAGGTACGCCTGGAACGTCTCGGCATACCCGGTTTCGTAGGTGCGTCGCTTGGTGTCGAGATGTTCCGTCTCGATGTTGGTCTCGCCGTCAAAGGCGGACTTGAGCGCCTGTGTGAATCCCAGATGCTGGCGTTGCGTCCAGGGGTAGTCCTGGTGGTACGAATGCAGCACGAAAATGCGAACGGTATCCGCCGCCGGGGTGGCGCCGGACAGTAGCAGGCCTGCCAGCAACAGCGGAAGGATCAGAGGGAGTCTTGCGTTCGGCATACATGGTGTTAGCGGCACCCGAACGGGCAGGTTGAGCGCCGGTGAGCGCCGCCGGCAACCGGAAAGCCGTTCCTGGGTCCCGGTAACACCCCGCCGGTGGCCGGGTCACGATGACTGCTGTTCGGGCCGGCCGCCAGTCGACTGCCACGCCGGCGCCTTGCGTTGGTGCCCAGCCTCGGCCAGTCGTTGCAGGTAGTCGTTCCAGTAGATGCTCTGCTTGCGGCCGAGGTCGTAGAGAAAGCCCCAGTCGTAAAGCCCGGAGTTGTGGCCGTCATCGAAGAAGATCTTGATCGCATAGGCGCCGACGGGCTTGATCTCGGTGATGTTGACGTCCTGCTTGTCCACCTGCAGCTTGGCGTACTGGCCCCAGTGGCCGCGCACCTCGGCAGACGGCGAGTACACGCGCAACAGTTCGCACGGCAGGTCGAAGCGCTTGCCGTCGTCGAACGCCAGTTCGAGCGAATGGGACTGCCGGTGCAGGACGATATCGGTGGGTTTCGGCGTATCACTCATGGCCAGGGGCTCAGTAAATCCCCGGAATCAGCCGGTGGGTACGTTTGACGTAGGCCGAATAGTCCTGGAAACGCATGTGCAGATGGGCCTCTTCACGGTGCATCTTGCCGAATACCGCGCCGCCCAGCAGCACCAGGCCCAGGTAGTTGGGCCAGGCGTGGCGGAACAGGGCGATGCCCAGCATGAACAGCAGCAGGCTGGCGTACATGGGGTGGCGGATCCAGCGGTACGGGCCTGTGGTCACCAGGCACGCGTCCGGGATCGGCTCGGGATAGATGCCGAAATTGCCCAGCTTGTTGTGCGCCAGCGTATACAGCCCGACGATCAGGCCGAGCGCGCTGATTCCCAGCCACTGCAGGCGGTCCGCCGGCTGGGTGAAGAACGGCCAGGCAACGATCACGATCGCGCTGAACTGCAGGGTGACGAGGATGTGGCTGAGGTTCGATCTGTTGCGCATGGGGACACCTACTGGCTTGCGCCCATTGCCAGCGCGCGCCGGTGCACCTGCGCGGGTTCTTCCAGGTCTGGCCCCCAGCCCTGCGTGTGCTGATCGACCAGCCCCGCCAGCATGGCGATATGCGCGGCATCGTCGTTGAGGCAGGGGATATATTCATAGCGTTCGCCACCGGCGGCGAGGAAGGCATCGCGGTTTTCCATCGCGACCTCTTCGAGGGTCTCGAGGCAGTCCGCAGAGAAACCCGGGCAGATCACCTGCACCGATTTGACTCCCTCTTTGGCCAGGGACTCGAGGGTGTGGTCGGTATAGGGTTGCAGCCATTGCTTGGGGCCGAGCCGCGATTGAAAGCTGATCTGCCAGTCCTGTGCGCCGAGCCCGAGCGTCTCGGCGAGCAGTCGGCCGGTCTTCTGGCACTCGCAGTAGTAGGGGTCTCCTTTGTGGAAGTATTCCTCGGGGATCCCATGGAAAGACATCAGCAGCCGCTCGGCCCCACCGAACTCGGCGCGGTGCCGTTGCACGCTGTCGGCCAGTGCGGCGATATACGCGGGTTCGTCGTGGTAGTGATTGATGAAACGCAGCTCCGGAATCCAGCGCCAGCGACGCAGTTCTGCGGCGATGGCATCGAAGGTCGAGGCGGTGGTGGTCGCGGAGTACTGTGGATACAGTGGCAACACCAGGACACGCCGCACATCGACATCACGCAACTGTGCCAGCGCTGCGGGAATCGACGGGTTGCCGTAGCGCATGCCCAGGGTGACAGGAACCTCGCTGCCGAAGCGATGTGCGATCACCGCCGCCAGCGCGTCGCGCTGCTTCTGTGACACGCTCAGCAGTGGCGAGCCTTCGTCGGTCCATACCTTGCTGTAGGCCCTGGCAGAACGGGAGGGGCGCGTGTTGAGGATCATGCCGTTGAGCACCAGCCACCAGATCGGCCTCGGTACCTCGACCACACGGGGATCCCAGAGGAACTCCTTCAGATAGCGCCGCACGGCGCTTCGCGTTGGCGCATCCGGGGTGCCGAGGTTGACCA
>JAGRHB010000016.1 GCA_020445245.1 Gammaproteobacteria bacterium | reverse complement strand
CCAGACCGGCGAAGCGGCGCAGCAACGGGATGTCGTGCAACGCCTCTTCCATGGCCGGGTCCGAATAGGCAAACCACTGCTGCATGAAGTGAACGCGCAGCATGGTATCCAGTGCGATCGGGCGGCGTCCCTTGCCCGGCTTGGGATAGTGCGGCTCGATCAGCGCGATCAGCCTCGACCAGGGCACAACCCGGTCCATCTCGGACAGAAACTGCGCTTTGCGCGTCTTCTTAGGCTGCTTCATGAAGCCCGAATCGTCCAGGCCGAGTTGCTTCATCGTCGTCTGTTGCTCCCTTTGCTCGGTTGGTCGATTATCCCATGCGGCGCGACTTGATCAGAGATTCCCAAGAGGAACACATGCAGTGACTACCAGCGCTCTTCTTCCAGCATTTGCTCTGTTTCTAGTTTCTTTGTTCGCTTCGGGATGCGTTCCGGAAAAACAAGGCTTGAGAACAGAAGCGAACTGGGCCGGGCTTGTCGACAATACAAATACTTCTATTGTGGTCGGTCGCATCGAATGGCTGGAGAAAGGGGAGCCGAAAAATATGGAAAAGGGGCTAATGGGGTTCTCAGTTACACCACAGCTCCTTCGCCTCGAAGATGGCACTCGAATAATGGGAGAAATCAACGAGGTTGGACGATTCGTTTGGCAACTTGAACCAGGCACATATGTCATCAACCGAATCAACTATCGCGACGCGTGGAGCGGAAACTACTTTTTCGTCCCAAAGGTGGGTTTCCGGATTGAGAGGTCTGAAGCCGCGTATTATGTAGGAACGTTGAAGGCTGATTTCGCGATAGAGCGCGATCTGATCGGAGGTGTCTCTGGCATAGCGAGATTTACTATTGAGGATGAGTTTGACAACGCCGGTAAGATTCACTCAGAAGGCTATCGCTCTATAGAAGTCTCAAAACGCCTAATGGTCCGTGATGAAAACTTGCCCACAACTATCGATACGAAAGCAGACTTCCAGCTTGCGATTCAGATTTTGAATGCAGTGCTAATGGGTATGTGATCATACTTTCATAGTGAAGTGTTTGCTGTTGAGCATCCAATCCAAACTCCTGCAGCTCAAAATGCCCGCGCATGGCCGGTTGCAGAACAAGAAGCGCTCAGCTCCAAACACCACGGCGGCGGTCAAAAAAAGCGCCAACCGGGCTGCACGATTCGACTTCTTGACGGCTGTTGGTATCGGTCGTCCGGATGTTATTCGCCGCGGTACCTACGCGTGCTCCGGATCATGGTCACGATGGCTGGCCGGCGGATTGTAGACGCCGACGTACTCGCCCCTGGCCTCGTCGGGCTCGAGTGGGGTCGTCTGCCCAACTTGGCGTTTCGGGTCGGGCTCGTGGACGGGATGCATCTGACCCAACACGTAAAGCCTGTCCCTCAGTTGGCGCATCTCCTTGCGCAGTTTGTCCTCCCGTCGCCACAGGCCGCGTTGCTTTTTGCATTGCGAGCGGGCGGTATACAGGAATGCCAGGCCTGCGACGAACCCAACGGTTACCATCATGGACTTGAGCGCGAAGGCCCGCTCATTCTGGGCAGCTATTTCGTAGACCGGTGAATTCGGGTTTTGCGTCCAATCGCTTGCCCCCGCCGGAAACAGGTGAATCAGGCCGAGCAGGCTGATGGCGAGCACCACCGCCCCCAGAGCGCTGTAGACCCCACTGTTCAAGCGGCAGGCTTTGTGTTTGCTGGCAAGACCGCCGAGTTCCAGGTTCACCTGCTTCAACCGGCTGCTGTCAACGTACTGAGGTTCTGATTCGTCTGCCATACGTTCAAAGTCCAGCGAGGCTCCCGGATCGGTAAGCCAGCATAAACCAACCAGGTTGTAAGCTTAATGAAAAATCTCAGCCAATCTGAACCCCGATGGTCTGCGTTGGATTGGCGTGAGCATTCTCTTGTGGGTGGTGTCTCCATTGACGGCTTCACACACCAGAATTGACTTCCCCCGGTGCCGTCGTCTCCGAATATGGTTCGACCGCAATTGTCGTCCGGCGCAGTCCTACGGCGATTGTTTTCGCGAAGCGCGAACGAAGGCTATCGGGCGTTTCGCCGGCTCCAGTGGCGCAGCCCGATTTGGATGGCAAGATCTCACGCCTGACCACGCCGGTAGGCTGCCGGCGAGGTACCGGTTTGGCGCCGAAAAGCGCGCGCAAAATTCGTGGCTTCGTTGTAGCCCAGGGTGGCGGCGATCTCGGCGACCGGCATGTCGGAATCCGTAAGCCAGGCCTTCGCCATGCGAAGTCTGGTGTCTGAAACCAGACCGGAATAACTCGTGCCAGCTTCGGCCAATCGCCGTTGCAGAGTACGCGAACTCATACCCGCGGCGTCTGCTGCTGACTCGATAGGTGGATATCCGTCGGTCAACAGCGACGCGATCAACTGTTCCGCAGAGGCCTTGAAGTCAGTGGGCATTCGCTGACCGGCGAGCCCCGTGTCCCTGCCTGACATTGACTTGTCGTGCCAAGGCGGCATCGACATTTGCATCACGGAGCGCGGGATTGTGAAAGACGAATGGCTTTGGCCGGTGATCAGCTGGGCCGACCCGAAAACACCGCAATCCCCGTGCAGTTTCTCATTGCCGGACATTAGGCAAACCTCTGGTGGGCTCCAGGTCGGGCCGAGAAGTTGCCGCAGTGTGTTGACGGTGAGAACCAGGGTGTAAAGGTCCGCGATACAGCGGCCCGGACTGGGTGGGCCGGTCAAATACTGATTCAGGCGCAAAGCCCCACTCTCCGGCGTAAGCCACAGCTTTGTCCCGCCGCTGTACCCGCCGATCAGCCGTACACCGGTCTTGAGGTACTCGTAAACAGTCGAAGTTTCCCGTAGCAGGGCCCCAAAAACTCCCAATTCGAAGCTGGACGCGCGTTGCCCGATGACCACGCCGAGGTCCTCGATTTTTTCCTGTCGGGCAGCGAGTTCGGCAAATCGGTAGCCCGACATGACGGGCAGCAGCGCCTCTGGGTCATCGAAAAGTACCGGCGGCATCCGCGCCTTGCACAGCAATCGCTCCAGTGGCGCACCGATCTCATTCAGGAAGCCGACGAAAGGCGCAAAGGCGTTGGCACGCACCAAGGGTATTGCTGAACCGGCTCCCGGCTTCGCCGGCGCCCCTGACATTTGACGTCGATCAAAGTTCGGTGGGGTTGGCACCGGTTTTCCTCCTGTCGTGGCGCGAGATGATCGGCCGGATTAGCCTAATCGGATACTCTTCCATGGAGCAAGCCGGTGCCCATGCACGCCATTCATGGGCACCGGTTGTAAGATCCAGGACCCCGCAGATGGTTCGCCATGGGGTACCTGTGGTCGGAGATTTTTCATCCGCCATGAATCCGTCGCGCGGATTTTTGTTGGAACGTGATCCCGGAGTAACCAAGATGGCTGCACGCTCACTGCTGTTTGCAATGGTCGCCCTTCAGATCATTCCGGTGACCGTTCGGGCAGACGAGGGTTGGGATTATCGTCTTACGCCTTACCTTTGGTTCGCGGGACTGAAGGGTGACGTCGCCACGATCCCGGGAGCTCCCACGGCACCCATCGATATTTCCCCCAGCCAGGCATTGGAGGATACCGAGGCGGGGGTGATGCTCATGTTCGATGCAAAACGTGGGCGGCACGGCGTGTTCGCAGACTTTCTCTACACCGATGTCCAGTCCGACGAGGAACTGCTGCCGCCGCCGATCAGCCTGATGCTGCGCTCTGTCACCAAGACAACAATCTTTTCTCTGGCCTATCAGTACGAAATTTTCAATCAGAACCAGACAGTCATTGATCTGTTGCTGGGTGCACGCTACTGGGATATCGACTCCGACCTCCGTTTCGGTGGGGGAGCGGGATTGCTGGCCGGCAGGAACGTGACGCACGATGAATCCTGGATCGACCCGCTGATCGGGGCGAAGGGCCGCATGCAACTTGGGAGCTCGAAGTTCTATATCGATGGTGGCGCCGGGCTGGGCGGTTTCGGCATAGGTTCAGACCTTTTCTACGAGTTATACGGCGGTATCGGCTACCAATTGACCAACGCGATAGGTACGTCCATCGGGTATCGGATGTTCGACGTCGATTATGAAGACAGTGGTTTTGTATACGATGCCAGGCAGCAAGGTTGGCAGCTTGGCCTGTCGTGGGCATTCTAAAAAAGAAGAAAGAAAGCCTGTAATGGAGACCGGGCCAAGACCCTGCTGCCCGGCACGCAGGGGCGCATGGCCGTTCACAACCGGCCTGTTTGCGTTGGTTGCCGCGCTGCCCGCTTCGGTTTGTGCCGACGCCAAGCTGGGTGGTCGGAAATGGGCTGCGGGACCGGGAGCCGTCGGGCTGACGATGCGAGGCCCCTGAACAATCGGCTTGCTGGCGAATCATGTCTGGTCGTTTGCTGGTGACGGCAACCGTCCGGACATCAGCAACACCTTCTTGCAGCCGCTTGCCGCCTACACCTGGCAGAGCGGCTGGGCCGCGTCGGCACAGACAGAGACCAGCTACAACTGGGAGGCGGAACAATGGTCTGTTCCGGTCAACGTAGCCCTCTCCAAGCTGGTCATGTTCGGCAAGCTGCCGGTCAGCCTGCAGGGAGGCGTGGGGTACTGGGCAGAATCCCCGAACAACGGTCCGGAGGGTTTTCGATTCCGGTTGCAGGCGAACATCGTCCTTCCTCGGTAGCAACCATTGGTTGGACGGGGCTTGCCGAGTGGGATGGTTTCAGTCGGATTGTTCGCCCAGGCCATGAATGGGATTGTGGTCATGGCGAATGCGCTGGATTTCGGTGCGTTCGCCAACCGGAGAATACGATGACGCTGAGCCTTCTACTCGCCCTTTCTCTGTTCGGCGCAACGATGCCGGTCGTGGCCGCCGAATCCGTCACACTGGATCCGTTGGTCAGGGCCGAGACCGATTGGTCAATCACCATGTACGACGGAATAACCCGGCTCCTTGTCGACAATGCGATCGACCGCTATCTGCTCAATTCGCCGATGCTGGACAGCTTGGTGAAGAACGACGACGGCCCTGTGACCGTCCACATCCAGGCCGCCCCGCCAGGCAAGGCACTCCGAGCGAACTGGCCGGTGAAGTAAATCTACAATCTTGAGGAACAACGCATGCATCCAGGAAAGTCAGTCAGAGGCCGAGCCGTCATGTTCGTGTTGTGCGCTGCACTCGTTGCCGCCGTGCCAGCCCTTGCCCAGTCGGAGGCAGACTGCGCTGCACGTGCAGACCGCGCAGCGCGCGATTCCTCCGGCGCCCTTGGGGGCGCGGTAAAGGGCGGCGCTGGCGGTGCACTCTTTGGGGCTATCGTCAGTGACAAGAGCAGCAAGGGCGCGAAGCGTGGCGCAGCACTCGGTGCAATTGTCGGTGGTGCCAGTGGAGCCCACAGCAAAGACCAGATCTACAAGCGGGTCTACGACGACTGCATGGCCGGTCGTTGAAGGCGCTCATTTCTTGAATTGATCCAAAGAGGAATCCTGTCATGTCCAATCCTTTTCTCCGTTCGATCACTACCACCGCGTTGGCTCTGCTGATACTGCCAGCGGCGATACCCGGAGCCGCGTTGGCGACCGACAACCGCGATTTTGGCACCCAGACCTGCAAGGAGATCATGCGTCTGTCCGGATCCGACAGGGAAATCGCCCTGGCGTTTGCGCACGGCTACGTACTGGGCAAGAAAGCCACCACCCAATACGAGGTCGATGCGTTGGCGCAGATCACCGACCAGTTCATTGACTTCTGCCTGGATAACCCGGCTGCGAATGCGCTGCAGTCTTTCGAGAAAATCGCCAAGTAGAGTGCATGCATGCGTCGGCGCGAGATTCACACGGACGAAGCAAGGAACTGGGGAACCACCATGAATGGACCGAAACAACTCCTGGCAGCTGCCATCTCTGCGATTTGTCTTTTCCCCGTTGGCGTGTTCGCCGGGGGCGGCTACCCGGGTTACGGCTCCGTGCCGACCAAGGGTGACCGGATCGGCGAAAGAGAGTATTCGCCCTATCTCGACGTTGGCTATCCCCAGCGCGTTTACTGGGGCGACACACATCTGCACACGTCACTCTCCACGGATGCAGGCATGGTAGGAAACCGCCTTGGGCCGGAAGAGGCCTATCGCTTCGCCCGCGGCGAGACCGTCGTCTCCAGCATTGGCGTGCGCGCCCGGTTGCAGCGCCCCCTGGACTTCCTCGTCACGGCCGACCACGCCGAGAACCTGGGACTCGCGCCGATGATCGTCGAGAAGAACCCGGATCTGCTCAAGCTGGAGTTCGGCAAAAAAATCGCGCAGCTGGTTTACGACGGCAAGGCGTGGGAAGCCTATGCGCTCTGGGGCGAGCGCATGAGCGCTCGCCAGGATCCGCTCGCGGGTCAGGATGCGCTGACCAGGACCATGTGGGAGCGCCTCACCGCAGCTGCCGAAAAGTACAATGATCCGGGCAGGTTCACCGCCCTGATCGGCTTTGAGTGGACCGCGAGCCCCAGCGGCAACAATTTGCACCGCAACGTCATTTTCCGTGATGGCAAGGATGAAGCCGATCGGGTGCTGCCATTTTCCAACTACGACTCCACTGATCCGGAGGACCTCTGGGCCTGGATGAAGGCCTACGAGGACAAGACCGGTGGTCGGGCACTGGCAATCGCGCACAATGGCAACCTTTCCAACGGCTTGATGTTCGATGATCTCACTTTCTCAGGTGGGGAACTGACGCGGGACTACGCCACGCAGCGCATGCGCTGGGAGCCGCTCTACGAGGTCACGCAGATGAAGGGCGATGGTGAGGCACATCCTGCGCTGTCCCCGAACGACGAGTTTGCCGACTATGGTACCTGGGACAAAGGCAGCTTCGGCCCAGTACCCAAGACAGCGGACATGTTGCCGCGTGAATACGTCCGCGAGACTTACAAGCGTGGCCTCCAGTACGAGGAAAAGCTCGGCGCCAACCCGTTCAAGTTCGGCATGATCGGCTCCACCGACAGCCACACCTCGCTGGCGTCTTATGAGGAAAACAACTACTTCGGCAAGGCTACGCCGGGAGAACCCTCGGCCGACCCGCAGCGGTTCGATGAGAAGATCACGGGTTATCTTCAGGAGCCCGGTGGCCCGGACGTCACCATCCGCCACTTCAAGACTTTGGCATCTGGCCTGGCAGCGGTGTGGGCTACGGAGAATACGCGCGAGGCGCTCTGGGACGCCATGCAGCGAAAAGAGGTCTATGCCACCACCGGCACACGCATGACAGTACGCGTGTTCGCCGGCTGGGACTTCCAGGAGCCCGAAGTGCAGCGCCCGGATTTTGCTGCCACCGGCTACCTGCGTGGTGTGCCGATGGGCGGTGACCTGCGCGACGCGCCCAGCGGCAAGGCGCCCACCTTCATGGTCAGGGCGCTACGTGACGCGGATGGCGCCAACCTGGACCGCGTGCAAATCGTCAAGGGCTGGCTCGACGGCCAGGGCAAGCTGCACGAAAAGGTGTACGACGTGCTGTGTTCGGATGGGCGGGCGATAAGCGATCAGCACCGCTGCGAGAAACCAGTGGGCAACACGGTAGACGTGAAAACGGCCACCTATACCAACAGTATCGGTGACGCGCTGATGATGGCCTACTGGAAAGACCCGACGTTCGATCCACAGCAACGCGCTTTTTACTATGTGCGCGTGCTGGAGATCCCAACGCCGCGCTGGACGACCTACGACGCCGCGTTTTTTGGTGTTGCATTGCCCGAGGGCGTCGATCCAACCCACCAGGAGCGCGCATATACGTCTCCCATCTGGTATACGCCCGGCAAGGCCTGAGGCGTAGAGTCCACAAGCGGTGAGACCTGGTGGAGCCCCGGAAAAAATGGGTTCGACATTTTGGCGTGGCCCCGGTGCCGCGTGGTGCCCCTTTGATTCCGGCCGTCATTGGTGTACACGAAAGAGAATCAATTGGGAGCGGAAAGCATGTTGAATCGAAGAGCCGTGTCGAGCAATACGCCTGTCGGCCGGGAAACTGCCGGGTGATGCGTGTCGGAGTTCGGATCAGCGCCGTGCTGACGGCAATTCTGGCAGTTGCCCATGCGGCAGGCTGTACCCGTATTCACACCGAGAAAGGCCTTGAACCCACCTGGCTCGACGTGGGTGCCGGCACCTTCCAGGTCGGCGTTTCCACGCAATCTGATGTCATGGCGGCACTCGGGCCGCCTTCGCAGATCATTACCGGTAAAGACGGAGAAGTTTTCTATTACCTCCACGAGGAAGCCGTGGGCACCGGCGTCATATTTATCGTGTACAACCAGGTTCAGCTCACCACTCGGTACGATCGGGCGATCTTTTTCTTCGATCCTGCGGGCCTCCTGCAGGACTACGCAGTCAGCAAACCACCGTCGCACGTGAAGTGACGAGGTCGGCCCACCTGTGCGGATGGTCTATGCGTGCCGGAACACGGGCCCCTGCGCTGTCCCTATTGTTCTGCGTTTCCCTCCTGGCGTTCGGTTGTTCCGTGATCCGCCAGGATGTCGGCCAACCCCTCGTGGTCGACCTGAAGGCGATCGCAGCGGCGCCCGACTACCATGATGTGCTGCGAATGCTCGGGCCGCCCCACGAACTCAGCCGGGCCGATCATGGCATGGTGTTCCTGTACGAGGAGATTGATCTTACCGAGAGGCAAATCGGAATCAGTCTGGCGACGAACGACATAACCCTTTTCAAGGCCGTCATGGCGCGCGAAGTCTCGGACCGCCAGGTCCTGATGGTCACCTTCGACGCCAACGGCCGGACGCAATCCTTCGGTTACCGGGGGTGGTCGGATATTGCCGCTGAGGGCGGGGCCCTGCAGCTGGTCTTCGTCGTCTCCAACGTTGCGGATGAGGGGGACTTGAATGATCCCCCGGCCGCCCACCATTGGGGTTTCGGCTTACTTGAGGCCGATCTGCCCCGTCTGCTGAACCGGCAGAACGGCCTGAACACGGGAAACGGCGGAACTGAGCAGAAAGGGACACCAAGCAACGTGGGGCAGCATGCGCTGGAACTTCGCTGACCCAGAGCGCTGGCTCCGGCCGGCCCAACCAGGCACCAGTCCCGATTCACGGAAACAGCTCGGGCTTGGATGTTCGCAATGCATCCCGCGAACGCTGTGCGTAGTCGTCAGGGAACGTCCAGATTGGCAGATCTTCGGACCACGCCAGACCACGTTCCTCTGGCGGCAGGTCATAGAGCAATGTCATCAGTATGTCGCTGCTTACCCATGGGCTGGCCCGAAAGTACGCGTGTCCATTGCCGGTTGCACTGCCTTCGGCGTGCGAGACATCGATGATGCGAAGACCGGTGGTGTTCTCGAAAAACGCTCGGGCGGACGGGCCAGGTACGCCAATATCCTGCAGCTGTCCGGTCCGATGGCGGCCAAACACCAAACTCGATAGGCCGAGCGCCTTGTCCGTCGCCGACGCGTAGACAGTTATGGATGCGGGAAGCCTGAGTGCTCCATCGAGTATGTAACCGCCGAGAGCGGCACGATCCACATCACTTCCGGTCAGGATGACATGGCCCAGCCGTATCCTCTCGCGCAGCTCATCGTCACTGAGGCCATACGCCAGCAGACCGAGATCGGCGACGGCCCGGCCGACCAGGCGGGTCCCGGCGCTGTAACCGACAATGTGGATCCGTTCAGCCCGGCTGTGCTCCGAGATAAAGACAATCAGCTGACGCAAGGCACGGGCGGACGCGATCGTGTTTTCCACGTCCGAGATGTAGGCAAGCGTTTTTGCCGTCGTCGGCCAGCTGAAGGCGATGAACGCGCCGTTGTAGCCGAGGAAATGCCACAGCTCCGACGCAACCAAAACGGGGTTCTCGAAATCGACCTTGTATCCATGGACATAGATAAACACATCGTTGCTCGACGATCTTGCAAGTCGCCGATCTATCTCGGTGACAAAACGGCGACCGGGATCTTCGTTTGCCTCGATGCCTTCGTCGAAGGGCCGAATCGTCCGGGCAAGGGGCCCAAACTCCTCGACTGAGGTCACTCGCAAGGGGTAGTCCTCTGTTCGGCTCTTGAGCAACGAGACCCTTCGTGCCTGTTCCCAGGTAATCGATTCATCGTGTCCCATGTCAACGTGGGAGATCCCCAGCCTGAGGACATGGCCGCGCCGGTTCGTGTAGTACTGATATCGGCTGTCTTCGGGGCTTGCCGGTGCACGATCGGTTGCGAACAACACATCGGGTGGGGATTCCCGACCGATGGGGTCATTGTCGATGAAAGGGTCGATGCTGCCATCCGCGTAAACGTCTGGCGCCGGCATGAGATCGAGCTGTTGTTGACCGCCTCTCGTCGTACAACCTGACGCGGTGATTCCCACGAACAGGAGCCACAAGATCGCCCGCATAGACGGTTTGTGAAGTTCAGCCACTGTCATTCATCGAGATATGCAACGTTAGGCGGACACCCAAAATCGCACACCCGTCGACAAATCCACTTGCGACCGGTGTTTTTTCGGGCGTTTCCGAGGAAGGATACCCGCCTCGACCTGCTTGGACAAAGTGCAACACAGGCGGACCCGAACCAGCCGGTTCGGTGGGTGCACACCGGGTCGATGTGCAATTCGGCGTCAAAGGTGTCGCCACGGAGAATGGCACACCACATCGGTTCGCGGCCGGCAAGTTTCGAGGGCAGTCCTCACACTCCAGCAATCGCCGACATGGGCTATCGCTGCTTCGTGGCAATCAACGGGCGGAAACTGGGCCTGGCCGCCGAAGTTCGGCGCCAATAATTGCTCATGCCGCAAATGCCCAAAAAAACGAGTTTTGCATCGCAGTTCGTCACTGCTGCGTTTTCGGTATTCAGCGGGAACACCATCACGTTGGCGTGACATGAAAAAGTCCGGGTGCGCTGTGGTTGCCCGGGCATGAACGGCACTCCCGGATGAAATCGATGCACGAGGGTCGATCATCGCTTTGAGTGCATTGGAGGGACGGAGACGTGCGGTAGGATTCCCGGAGCGATGCGACTGGCGCATCGCGAAAAGTCGGTGACAACCGGGTTTATTCTTCCACGCTTCGCCGCAAGCGTTTGGTCGCGCCGCGCCGGGTCTTGCTGTCCATGCGCTTGTGCTGCGAGGCCTTGGTCGGTCTGGTCGGGCGGCGTTTCTTCGGTACCCGGCTGGCACCGATGATCAGATCGCGCAGTCGCTCGATCGCATCGATGCGGTTCTTTTCCTGCGTGCGAAAACGTTGCGCCTTGATCACCAGGATGCCGTCGCCGGTGATGCGCTGGTCACTCAGCACCAGCAGGCGCTGCTTCAAGGCGTCGTCAAGCGACGAGGCCGCGATGTCGAATCGCAGGTGCAGAGCCGACGAGACCTTGTTGACGTTCTGGCCACCGGCACCTTGTGCGCGGATTGCCTGCCATTCCAGCTCGTCGTCCTGCAATACGATGTCGGGGGTGATCTGCAGCATAGGGCGGCAGTCTAACCGGCGGGGATCAGACGGACCAATCGCCCATCGTCCTCATCGGTGAGGAGGTAGATCAGCCCGTCGGGGCCGGTGCGCACGTCACGGATGCGCCCCAGCTCGTCTTCGAGCAGACGCTCCTCGTGCACCACGCGATCGTTTTCGATCACCAGCCGCACCAACAGCCGGAATTTCAGCGAGCCGATGAACAGGTTGCCGTGCCAAGCCGGGAAGCGGTTGCCGAAGTAGAAGGCCATGCCCGACGGCGCGATCGAGGGCACCCAGTAGTACAGTGGCTGCGCCATGCCCGGCTTCTCGGTGCCTTCGCCGATCTTCGTGCCGATACCGTAGTTGACCCCGTAGGTGATGATCGGCCAGCCGTAGTTGACGCCGGGCAGCGGCAGGTTGATCTCGTCGCCGCCCTGCGGGCCGTGTTCATGTGTCCACAGTTGCCCGCTTTTTGGGTGCAGGGTGGCACCCTGGATATTGCGGTGGCCAAAGCTGTAGATCTCGGGCCTTGCGTCACCATGGTCGAAGAACGGGTTGTCGGCCGGGATGCCACCATCGTCGTTCAGGCGGATCACCGAGCCCGCGTGGTCGCCCTTGTCCTGCGCGCGCATGCGCTCGCCGCGGTCCCCCAGCGTGATGAACAGGTGTCCGTCGTGGTCGAATACCAGGCGCGAGCCGAAGTGCACTCCGGCGCTGGATTTCGGCTGCAGGCGAAACAGCACCTCAGTGTCGCGCAGGGTCATGCCATCGAGGCGTCCGCGTGCGACCGCGGTGCCGACGCCTCCCGGTCCGGCCTCGGCAAAGCTGAGATAGACCCAGCCGTTGTCCGCGAACCGTGGATGCAGGGCCACATCGAGCAGACCGCCCTGACCGTGCCGTTGAATCGGTGGCAGGCCGCCGATCGGCCGCTCGATCAGGGTGCCGTCGGCCTCGACCAGGCGCAGGCGCCCCGGGCGTTCGGTAACCAGGAAACGGCCATCCGGCAGGAAGGCGACAGACCATGGGTGCTCAAGTCCCTCGGTGAGCGGCTGCACGTGGAAAGCCTGTACTTCGGAGTTCTGGATGTTGGCGGTCCAGGCCGGGCTGATGGCCATGTGCAGCAGCAAGGCGACGAACAGACGGCTGAATGCGATTTTCACGTCGGGATACCTTTTGACCTGGCTGCGAAGATTCTGTCCCGCTTCGCGGTGGCTCACAACCGCTGCGACGCGCGGGAACGGCCAGCCGAACGGTTGCAGAATGGCGGACGGTGATCCGTGGGCCTCGTCACTACGGTCGATTGGCCGTTCGACTACCTATTGGATCGACAGTGGCGACAATGCATGGATGCCGATAGCTCATTCGACGATGCGCGCACGCTTCACGTAGACCAGTTCGCAGGAGCGGGCGCCGGTATCCTCGCGTGTCAGCGAGCTGATCCAGCGCCAGCCATCGTCGGCATCGGCGCGTACCAGGAAGCCGTCGAGTTCGATGATCTGCCCGCGCCTGATGCCACCCAGGATATCGCTCACCGGGTCGTCGGCGGGGATCATGTGCATATTGGCGCTGTGTGTCTCGATCTCGCGACGCGGAATCGGGAACCGCTCCGTGCGCCAGCGGTACCAGCGGCCCGACTGGCTGATCTCGATATGTTGCAGAACCGCCTCGTCAGACATGCGGCCCCACCCGAGGGCGAGGTCGATTGGCGAGAGATCGCTCTCGCGGCCCTGGCTGTAATTTTCGCGCGAAAGCACCTTGGCGCGGATGCTGAATTCGGCCAACGGGGTCACGCGATACCCGGCGTGGTCGAAACTGCGCGGCGATTCGAGTTGCTTCTGTACAGGGAGTCCTGCGGCATGAACACCGGGGCCGAGTTCGATCGCATCGTCCTGCAGCAGCAGCTTCCAGATGAGCATGGCGGCCAGCAGCGCAATCAGCAGTTTCAACATTGGGGGGCCCTGCATCGACCGGTCCGGTGTTCAGTTTGCCGCGTTTTCCAGCGCCTCGGCTGCCTCCATCCACGCCGCCTCGGCGTCATCCAGCTGGCGATCGATCGTGGACTTTTCGCGCATCAGTGCCTGCAGATCGTCTTTTCTCTGCTCGGTGTACAGGGTGGTATCGGCCAGCGCCGCTTCGAGCTTAGCCTGCTGCGCGTGCAGCCTTTCGACGTCTGCCTCGCACTGCTGGACCGCCTTGCGCAGAGGCTGCAGGGCCTTGCGTTGTTCGGCCTCGTTGCGCTTGCGGTCACGGCGCTGCCCGGCGGTATCGGATCTGCCTTCGGCGGAAGCTTCCGACCTGCCGGACCGCGCGTGCGTGTTCAGCCAGGCCGGGTAGGCATCGAGTTCGTCGGCGAACTCGTCCACCCTGCCGCCATGCACCAGCAGCATCTGGTCGCAGGCGACACGCAACAGGTGGCGGTCGTGCGAGACGATGACCATGGCGCCCTCAAAATCCTGCAGCGCGGTGGCCAGCGCCTGACGCATTTCCAGGTCGAGGTGGTTGGTGGGCTCGTCGAGCAACAGCAGGTTGGGCCGCTGGTATACCAGCAGGGCCAGCACCAGGCGCGATTTTTCACCACCGGAGAAAGGTGCGACCGCCTCCAGGGCTTTGTCGCCGATGAAACCGAAGCCACCCAGATAGTCGCGCAGCGACTGTTCGCTGGCCTGCGGATCGAGCTGTTGCAGGTGTTCGAGCGGCGAGTTCCCGGCCTGCAGCTGTTCGAGCTGATGCTGGGCAAAGTAACCGACCGCCAGGTGGCGCGCCTCGACCCGCTCGCCGCGCAGTGCCGGAATCGTACCAGCCAGCAGTTTGATCAGGGTCGACTTGCCTGCGCCGTTGGGTCCGAGCAGGCCGATCCTGTCACCCGGGTTGAGCACCAGACGTATCCGGTCGACGATCGCGGTGCCGTCATAGCCGGCGGCGCATTCATCGAGCATGAGCAATGGATGCGGGTTCTTCAGCGGGGCCCGGAAGGTGAAATGGAACGGTGAGTCCACGTGCGCCGGCGCGATGGCCTCCATGCGTTCGAGCGCCTTGATCCGGCTCTGCGCCTGACGTGCCTTGGTTGCCTTGGCGCGGAAGCGCTCGACGAAGCTGTGCATGTGTGCGATCTCGCGCTGCTGCTTTTCGTAGGCCGATTGCTGGTTGG
>JAGRHB010000169.1 GCA_020445245.1 Gammaproteobacteria bacterium | reverse complement strand
TTTCTTTTGCGCCATGCGTCAGTCGACAATTGCATTTCCGGGTGCCGCGTTTGACACTAAAACGATGCGCGTTATCTACCTCGTACTCGGATTCTTCGTCCTGTTCGGTGTCGCTGCGACCTGCCGTACGCCCTCGGACCTGCCGGACGATTGTGAACGCCTTGACGGTGGACTTGTGCGTTGCACCCACTCGGCAGGCAATGGCCATGACTGAGAACCCGATCGCACAGCTGACGCCGGTGTACTTCGCCGACCTGGCCAATGCCGAGGCCGTCAACAGCGCCCTGTTCGATGCGTTCGAGCGCGAAAAGCACGGCGCGGACGTGCGGCGCACCCACCTGTTTGCCGGACGTTACGAAAACACCTACCTGCCGGCCGGGCGCATACCCGAACTTGCCCCGGTCAGTGCACTGGCGCAGGCCACTGCATGCCGGATCCTCGACCGCACCCGGTTACGACAGGGTTTCTGGTTCAACGAGATGCACCCTGGCCAGCGCACCACGGTGCACGATCACGCAGAAGGGAACGAACTGCTGTCGGCGGTGTACTACGTGTATTGTCCGGAAGAAAGCGGCCGCCTGATCCTGCACGACGACGAGGCGCAGGTCGTGGTGAAGCCGCGCCCCGGTCTGCTGGTACTGTTTGCACCCGACCTGCCACATGAGGTGGAAATCAACGCGAGTCGGCAGACGCGCCTTTCCATCGCGTTCAATTTTGGCCCGGCGGACGACCCGGCCTGATCGTCGACGTCTCGAGCCGCTCGGTTTCCGCCAGGAATACACGCCGGCCATCGGTGGTGAGGAATTCGCGGTCCTCGATGTCACCGCGTTGTGCCCGATACTCGGTAGCCCGACCCGTGCCCGCATCGACCACCCGGATAAAGATCACCTCAGTGCTGTCGCGCCAGTGCTCATAGAGCAGGAAACCCGAAGCCAGCAACATCAGGCTCACCACACCAAGCGCCAGCATTCGCAGCGTGGAACGACGCGCCGGTGGCGGATTGATCAGTCGCGGCCGCGACACGAGCTGCTGCCGTTGCGGCTGGCGTGTGCGCCAGATCAACGCCACAAGCAGAATCACCGCCAGAGTAAAGAGGATTTTTCCGATCATGGGCGAATCTTAACAGGCCGCGAATTCGTTATGATTGGAACAGCGAAAGACAAAGAGAACAAGCAATGTCCTATATGACCGCCAGCCACGTATTGCTGGCCACCGCTATGCTGTTGAACGTTGTCGGTGCGGCCGCTAGCGAAACCTCCGAGAAAGCCGTCCGGATCACCTCGGAAATCGATGGCGTCACCACGTTGCACAACGGCGCACCGGTGCGCATCGAGCGCAACCAGGATCAGACCAATACCATCCATCCGAGCTTCCAGCGCACGTCTCGCAGTTGCCCACCGTTCTGTATCCAGCCGATGCACATGCCTGACGGGGTCGAAACTATCGGCGAGATCGAGATGCTCCGCTACCTCGAACGAATCGGGGCCGGTGACGACTCGGTCCTGGTCATCGATTCGCGCGGCTCCGATTGGCTGAGGCAGGGCACCATACCCGGCTCGGTCAACATCCACTACAAGCGCCTGAGCATGCGCTCGGCCGACGAGGTGGATATTGCCGCGATCCTCGAACATCAGTTCGGCGCCGAGCGTACCGGGCAGTTCTGGAACTTCCGGGACGCCAAGACCCTGGTGCTTTTCTGCAACGGGCCATGGTGCGGTCAGTCGCCCACCAATATCCGTGGCCTGCTGCGCATCGGCTACCCTGCTGCGAAGCTGAAGTGGTACCGCGGCGGCATGCAGGCATGGGAAACGGTCGGGCTGACGACGGTGGTTCCCGAGTGAACGGAAAACCCTCATGAAACGCCCGGCCATTGTTTCCGCACTGATCTGTCTGCTGCTGCTCACCGCCTGCAGCGAACCGGACAAGCCCAGCATTGCCCTTTACCTGGCAGTGCAGCGAGGTGACCTCGACCAGCTGGAACGTCACCTGCACTGGGGCACCGACATCAACGCCATACTCCCCAACGGCCAGTACCCATTGCAGACAGCAGCACAGAACGGCCGCATCATCATGGTCAGGAACCTGGTCAAACACGGGGCCGAGATCGATCGCACAACGACAGCGGGCGACACGGCGCTGGATCTGGCCATCCTCGCCGGGCGCACCCAGGTCGCCGATGTGCTGCTTGCCGCCGGTGCCACGCTCGACGCCTCGGCGCTACTGTTGAAAGCGGCGGCAAACGGTGTCACCGACCGCGATACCGTACGTTTCCTGATCGACCACGGCGCCGACCTCGAACATCGCAACGACAACGGCGATACGCCTCTGCTGGTCGCGATCAGGCAGGACAATCACCGGCTGGCGACCCAGTTGGTCGGCCAGGGGGCCGACGTCAATGTCCGGGCCGCGGACGGGGACTCTGCGCTGGGCCTGGCCACTCGGCTCAACGCTCCCGAACTGGTCAGCCTCTTGAAGCGCCAGGGCGCCCGCCCGACGAGCGATTGAGATGACAGCGGGGCGGCACCTTTGCTAAGGTCGCGCGCCTCACCACACTGCCCCGGACGGAGAATCACGCATGGCGAGCACCCCTGATGAACTCACCATCAACTACAGCGAAGGCGGTATCGACGTCGTCAAGGAACTGGACAAGGCGGTGCTCAGCAAGGGGGCATGGACCACGATACTGTTTCGTTACCAGGACTGGGACCCGCGCAAGGAGGAATACAGCAAGGACAGGTTCTCGATTCGCCGCTACCAGAAACGCAACGGCGAATACCAGCAGAAATCCAAGTTCAACATCTCCAGCCCTGACCAGGCACGCCAGCTGATCGAATCGCTGAACAAGTGGCTCGACGAGTAGTCACCACGCACCTCGACTGACCGAAAGGTCCGCGCTCGCCGGCCGCCGCATGCACCGACGGACCATGCCCCTTGCCATCAGCTGTCTGCGCCGCCCGTCGTCAACAGGGCCTGCGCCTGCGCGACCCACTGTTCGCGCTCGATGCGCCCGCTGAACCGCAGATGATCGTTCACACGCGCAACATCCCGCGGTGTCCATGCGGCAATCTGCTCGAATCGCCGGACGCCCAGTTCCTGCAATATCCCGGCGATCTTCGGACCTATGCCCTTGATCCGCTGCAGGTCATCAGATTCGTCACTCCCGGTGTTGATCGCCGACAGCACAGTAGTGTCCGCGGGTGCCGGTCGCACTTTTGGGGGAGGCGCCGGTTGGTCCGCGTCGATCGGTCTGGCGTCAGGCGCAGTCTCCAGCGCATCGAGTCGTTCCCGTAGCGACTTGCGCTCTGCCTCGCACGCCCCGCGCGCCGTCACCGCGACATCCAGCTCGGCCCGCAGTTCGCGCGCATCGGTTTCGGCATTGCGCAACCTGGCCTGCAGCGCGGCGCGCGAAGTCGCCGCAGTGATCCGTGTCAGAAAGGTACCAAGGAGCATGCCGAGCAACGCCGCGATCAGCAGCAGAATGAAGGTCTGTGAAATCAGATAGCTCATGAAATCTACTCAAACAATATCGGCGTACGGATCACCGGACGGGCCGCACATCGAAGGTGATACGACGGTTGGCCGCCCTGCCCTCAGCGGTCGTATTGCCCGCGACCGGTTGGCTGTCACCGTACGCGATGATCTGCATGCGCTGCGCAGGGATGCCCGCGAGATAGAAGAATCGCTCGACCGCCTCAGCACGCGCCTGGCTGAGGCGCAGGTTGGCGTTACGGTCGCCCGACGCGTCGGTGTGACCGCCGATCACGATGGCGGCCTGTGGGCACTGGTAGGCCACCGAGGCGAGATCGTTGAGTACCGCATAGCTCTCGAGCATCGGCGAGGCGCCGCCGGCCTCGAAACGCACGCTGGCGGCCGCCGCCAGCCGGGCCATCGTGCGCTGGCAGGTACCGGCGTCCATCGGGTTGGAAAGATCGCCGCCGAGGCGCACGATTCGGCTCACATCGAATCTCGGGCTCAGGGGATCGTCTGCGTCCAGCATCGACGAACGTTGCCTCAGTTCGTCCACATCGACGCTCCGCACACCCCAGACCTGACGCGCGATCGTGGCGACATGGCCCGGATCGATGTGTCGCGATATCTCGCCGCTGAGCCGCAACTCGCGCCCGTCCGCTTCGATTGTCAGTCCGGTTATCGCATACGACGCCAGCGCCTGTTTGACACGCTGCACCAGATCGGCCTCGATCGGTACATGGCGCACCGCCACGGTGATCCAGGTCAACAGCAACAGACTGGCCAAACCGGCCAGGAGGACGGTACTTCTCGACACGGCGTATCCCCCGGATAGCGCGCTCCGCACGCTTCGTTTTTCGTTGCCGACGCCGCGGCGCCAACGTCGGCTAATCTACCTTATTTCGCTGCTGACGTTGCGACAATGTGTCTCACGGACACGCAGCGCAGCGACCACGGCCAGCACCGCAAAGGCGAACGACAGCCACAGGCCGTTGCGGTAGTCACCCACCGCATAGCGCCGCATTCCTTCGACCAGCGTGCCGTCCCAGGTCCGGTCCAGCACCCAGCCAAATGCCGGCTGCATGACCGCGGCACCAAGAAACAGCCCGGTATTGACCAGCGCGATCGCCATCCCGGCACTGGCCGGTGCGCAGACCTCTTTTGCCGCCGCATAGGTGAGCACGAAGCCACTCGCCCCCAGTCCCAGCAGGCCATACAGGGCATAGCCGCTCAGGCCCGGCCCCCAATCGACGAACAAAAGGCACAGCCATGCCACCGCGGAAAGCAGACCGGTCGCCAGGATCACCGGCTTGCGCAGGCCCAGGTGGTCGGAGAACCAGCCCATCAGCATGCAACCGACCGCAAAACTGACCAGGCTGACGGTGGTATACAGCGACGCGTCGGTACGCGACAGGCCATGCA
>JAGRHB010000168.1 GCA_020445245.1 Gammaproteobacteria bacterium | reverse complement strand
CGGCGTCACGTGCACCCGCCACCACCGGCGCCGGCAGCATCCATTTGCGCAGGATCATGGCACCCAGTTCCCCTCGCATGCGCGAGATGGTCTCTTCCAGGCTGGCCTCATCGGATGCCAGGTCGGGATATTTCTCGATGCAGTTCAGGATGGCGATAGCACCGACGTCGTGCAGCAATCCGATCAACAACGCTTCCTCGGCCTGGATCCCCTTGATCTCACGTGCCAGCACGAAGCACAGCGCCGCAATCTGCGAGCTGTGTTTCCACAGCACCTGCATACGCTTGCGGATCATCGGATTCTTGGTCTGGAACACCTCCTTCAGAGCGAAGGTCAGAACCAGCTGCTTGGTGGTCTGCATGCCGAGACGGACCACTGCCGCCGAGCAGGTCTCCGCGGTCGTCATTCCGCCATACATCGCACTGTTGGCCGCCTTGAGCAGCTTGGCAGCCATCGCTGGATCGGATTCGACCATGCGCGCGACGGTCCGAGCATCGCTGACGTCGTCCTCGATCGCCCGCCGGATGCGCAATGCGAGATCGGGCAGACTTGGCAGTATCGACTTGTTGCTCTGGAGGTCACGATAGATCTGGAAGCTCAACCGCGACTCGGCCTCACGCCGCTCGGCGTCGTCCTCATCCTCGTCGGTGATCATGCCCTGCTTCAGGCGCTTGCCGTTGCAGCCCGCGGCCGTCAGCACGATATCGGGAATGCGCAGCCCGCGCACCCGGCTCATGGCCGTCACCCCGAGGATCCGCGGCCGCAGGTTTGCTACAGGCGTGCGCATCGTATCGAGGTTCGATTCGACCTTGGTGGTGACGCCGTCGGCGGCCTCCAGCGACACCTCTCCCTCCGTCAGGAAATAGGTGTAACCGTCATCGCTGCCACGCTCTACGATGAGTGTGCCTTTTCGGGCCTCGACAGGCTCGACAGCCTCAGCCACCGCCTCGAACTGCCACGGGAGCAGATCAGCGAGCATCGAAATCCTGTGCAATGCTTCGTTGTTGGAAATCGCCATACACCTGTATCGGCAACACGCAGCGGGAATTTAGGCCCGAATGTGCAATCACGACGCCCGGGCATCCCGTCGCTTCCACCTGTTCACGTCCGTCCGCCCGCCACGCCGATCGATGCCTCCGAACCGGCGGCCGGCACGACGCTGCCAACCACCGCCGCCGCGTCGTAGCCGAGTTCACGCAGCGCAGCGATACAATCTGTCGCGCGATCGGCGGCAATACCGGCGAGCAAGCCGCCGGCAGTCTGCGGATCGAACAGCAAGGC
Organism: Gammaproteobacteria bacterium; assembly: GCA_020445245.1. The sequence goes on along the minus strand of JAGRHB010000168.1, from coordinate 3,648 downwards.
GTAGTGTGGGTGCCGACCGGCGTCCCCAAGGTCACGCACCGCGTGGCGCAGACGCAGGTTTTCCGACTGCAGCGACGACACGATGCCCGCCTTGACGGTGGCAACAGCACCATCGAGCAGCGGCAGGTCGTCGATGAACAACTGCACATCGACCCGGCTGGCACGCGCCATCTCCAGGACGTGGCCGAGCAGCCCGAAACCGGTAACATCGGTGCACGCGCTTGCACCGAACCGCTGCACGCAGGTGGCAGCCGCGCGGTTGGACAACAGCATCGATGCGATCGCACCGTCGATCCAGCGCCCCTTGGCACGCCCCCGCATTTCGGCCGCCAGCAGTGTGCCGGTACCGAGTGGCTTGGTCAGCACCAGCATGTCACCTGGCCGCAGTCCCGCCTTGCGCAGCAGTGCCCCCGGATCAACAAACCCATTGGCGGCAAGACCGAACGCAAGCTCCGCACCCTCGCTGGAATGCCCGCCGGCCAGTACGGCACCGGCCTCACCGATCACCTCCACTGCCCCGCTCATCAGCTCGAACAGGGTCTGTTCGACGATCTGCTCACGCCCGAACGGAACGCTGGCGATCGCCAGTGCCGAGTGTGGCTGTGCACCCATCGCGTACAGATCGCCCAAGGCGTGGTTGGCAGCGATCTTGCCGAACAGATAGGGGTCGTCGATGAACGCCCGGAAATAGTCGACGCTCTGCGCCAGCAGCTTTCCATCCGGTAGTGCCAGCACCGCAGCATCGTCAGGCGTATCGAGACCGAGCATCAGGCCATCGGTGCGCTGTGGCGGCAGGCGGGCCACGACGCGACCGAGCACCGTACTGCCGACCTTGGCCCCACAACCGCCGCAGCGCATCGCGGTGGCAGACAGCTGTTCGAGGGCCTGGCGATCGGCTACACCGGATGCCAGCTTCACTGCCGGCCCTTCCATGGGCTCGGGGAGGACATTGAAACGCTGCATGAACCGGCGATCGATCCAGTCCTTCAGTGTCCATAGCCACTTTCCCTGCGCCGACCAGCCACCACGAGACGCAATCGCATAGCGGTCGCCGGTGCTGATCAACCCCAGGAACCGGCGCTGTGGCCGGTAGCGCCGCAAAGGCCGGCCGCTGCTCGCGCGTCGCAGATTCTCTGCCAGCACCGCGCCCTGGCGCACCGCGAACACACCGGATTTCGGCCGCGCGTCCGGCAGGGCTGCCACATCGCCAGCTGCAAACACCCGAGGGTGCGACCGCGATTGCAGAAAGTCGTTGACGCGAACGAACCCATCGCCGTCGACTGCCAGCCCGGCGGCCCCCGGCCATGCCGGTGCCGCGGCCTGAGTGGTCCAGATCACCGCGTCCGTGACTCGCGACGGGTGACCCGCTATCTGCAGCTGATCCGCGCTCACCGAAATCACCCTGTGTCCGTACAGCAACGTGATCCCGCGCTGCTGCATTACTCGCTCAAAACGTCGACGCACACCCGGACTGTGGTTTTGCAGCAGGGTCTCGGCATCATGGAGCAGCTCAATCTGCACCCGGCCCGGATCGCCTCCGCGTGCGGCCAGCAGGCTGTGCAGGCGGTGCTGAATGGACAGCGCCATCTCCACCCCGCCTGCCCCACCACCGACCACGCTGATTCGGAACACCCCGGCGCCGTCGAGCACGCGCCGTTGCAGATCCTGCCAGCGCTGCAACCAGGTATCGATGGGCTTGACCGGCATCACGTGCTGCAACGCACCCTCCACGCCTGCAGCCTGTGGGCGCGATCCCACGTTGATCGAGAGCAGGTCGAAATTCACAGGCGGTCGCCCGGCGACCAGCACCTGACGATTGTCGAGATCCAGGCCCTCCGCCGTGGCGTGGTAGAGCCGTGCACCGGCGAAACGCGCCAACGGCCCCAGGTCGATATGGCAGTCGTCGTAGCTGTAGTGACCGGCGACCAGGCCCGGAAGCATGCCGGAGTATGGCGTGTGGACATCGCGAGTGATCAGGGTCAGGCGGACACCCGGCAGCGGATCCATACCAAAGCGGCGCAATACTGCAACGTGCGCATGGCCACCACCGACCAGGACCACATCCTTGACGACAGGCACCTGTGAAGACTGCATTTACCAGTACCGTTCGTTCTGGGCACAAAGGCCTGCACAAGCACAGGCCGGACCGGCCGCCGGTCCGACCGGCGGCCTGTTCACGAGACATCACCTGGTACGCGGCGTTTGACTCATCTGTGACAGGCTCTGTTGCATGAAGTCCCTGAAGCCGATACGCGGCAACCGGGACAAGTCAAAATCGGGCATGGCTTTGTCGTGCTCCACCCGGGTCACCAGGTTGCCACGCGTCTGCTGCCCCGAAGCACTGCCGAGTTGTTGCATGATCTGCGCACGCTGGGCTTCGGGCAGGAATTGCAGCATCGCGGGATCGATGCCGGGGATTGCCGACACCTTCTGCATATCGAGCACCGGGAAGCCCCGCTCGAACAGCGCTGCCACGGCCTTCGCCTCGGGATCTTCACCGGTCATCTTTTCCATCGAATCGCCAAAGTGCTTGAACATCTCGATGAACCGGCCGTCCCCCATCTCCGCCTTGACCTCCTGCAGCAGTTTTTCGCTGATGCAGACCTCGCGACTGTCACCTATCGCACTGCACTGTGCGCTGTAACCGGCAATCGTCCGGCTGCCGGTGCTGGTCACCGCAGGCGGCTGCGCCGGCTTACGCATGGCCATCATCTGATCCATCATCGCACGCTGCTGCGGGTCCATACCGGCCATCGCCTGGTCGCGCATACTGCTCATGGCACCAAACATCTGCTCACAGGGGTCGATCACCAGTTGGCCATCGGCGACGAACCAGCAGTTTCCGGTACGGTCGACGCCGAATGCCGGCTGCCCGCCCTGGACGAGGACGAATGCCCCTTTGTCGAAATACTGCTCGCTGGTCTCGCCCGCATTGTCTGCGGTGATGAGCACGGCAGCCTGGGCGGTGGAAAAGACACCCGCGGTCAGCAGGCTGATGAGCACGGTCCTGATCATCTTACAACTCCTCGATTACTGACTCCCATGCCGTCTAGCTGCGGCAGGGGCCGAAGTGTGCAAACTAAGGGGTTTGCCCCTTCGAGGCAACCGATCGCTCCGGCCGCAGGCCTACAGCATCCGCGGGGACGGCCGACCGATGTGATATCCCTGCGCAAAATCGACTCCGAACGCCTCCAGCAGCGCCAACGTCTCGGCGTTTTCCACAAACTCGGCGACGGTGACCTTGCCAAGCCCTTTGGCCACATCGGTCAATGCCTTGACGAACAACTGGTCGTCGGCACTTGTCGCCAGGTTCTGGATGAATGCGCCGTCGATCTTCACGATGTCGACCGGCAATTGCTTGAGGTAGGCGAAAGAGGAAAAGCCACTGCCGAAGTCGTCGAGCGCAAACCGGCAACCCAGGGCCTTGATCTCACGCATGAAGGCAATGGCGTCCTGCACGTTGGCCACTGCGGCGGTCTCGGTAATCTCGACGATGAGGTCGGACGGGTCTATCCGGCTGTCCTGCAATTGCTCGTGGAACCAGGCCAGCAGCGAAGGATCGTCCAGCACGCGCCCGGACAGGTTTACCGACAGTGACAGGCCAGGATTCTGCCTGACCCGGTCGATAACCTTGCGAATCACCCAGCG
>JAGRHB010000167.1 GCA_020445245.1 Gammaproteobacteria bacterium | reverse complement strand
GTTCCAGCTGAAGCCTTCCGCATAGCGCCGCGTTGCCTCGCGCGCGGGCATGTCGGCAAACAGCGTTTCGATTGCCGCGGCGATGGATGCGGCACTGCGGTCGCGTGTCAGTTGACCACCGTCCACTGACGCCACGACCTCGGGTGTACCATCCACCGGCGTCGCGACCACCGGCGTGCCGCAGGCCATCGCTTCGAGCAGCACGTTTGCCCAGCCCTCGCGACTGGAGGCCAGCACCAGGGCGTCAGCTGCCTGATAGTGTTCGCGCAGCTGCTCCTGCGCCAGACGTCCGGTGAACCTGACCCTGTCACCCAGCGCGAGTCGATCCACCAGTTGCCGCAAGGCACTCTCTTCCGGCCCGTCGCCGGCGATCAGCAAGTCCATGCCGGGCAGTGCTGCCACCGCCTCGATCGCCAGGTGGTGGCCCTTGCGTTCGATCAGGTGACCGACAGACAACAATGTCGGGCGTGCACCGATGCCCAGCCTCCCGCGTAGTCGCGCACGGTTGTCGTGCGGGTGGAAGAAATCCAGATCCACGCCGTTGCGCAGCACCGTCACACGATCATCGGGCACGCCCATGCCGATCAGGTAGTCCTTCAGGGCAGCGGCAACCGTCATCATGTGCGCAGCGCTTTCGGTCACTTGCAGGATCCTGCGCCGCGGTCCCGGCAGCTGCGGAATCAGGTTGAGGTCTGTCCCCCTGCCGGTAACCACAAACGGACGCTCGAACTCTGCGGCAAGTCGCATTGCGGCAACGCCGTCTGGATAAAAATAGTGGGCATCGATCAGGTCGAAATCGAAACCCCTATCCTTCAAACGGCGCACGGTTCGACGTACCGACTGGTACATCAGCCACGGGGTAATCTGCATACCGATCTTGGGGATCACCGGATACTTCGGGTGCCAGACCTCAATACCGTGACGCACCTCGTGGGGCTCGACGCCCGCATAGGATGCATAGCTGCCGAACATCGGGTTCGACGAAGGAAACCAAGGCACGGGCGCGACCACCGTTGCCTGCAGTTGAGGTGCATAGGCCAGCAGCTGCCGCAGGCGGTTCTCGACGAAGACCCCATGCGAGGGTTGACGTGCATTCGGATACAGGGAACTGAAAGTCAGGATCTTCAAGTTGACCTTCCCGATCGATGTACCTTGATCACCCTGCCGCACCGCGGGCCGGAGAACAGCCTCAAGCGCGGCCTCAGGCTCACGGCCGGTCGTCGACGACGCCTTCCTTCTTCACCGGCATCAGATCCGCCTTGCTGACACCGAGCCAGAGTGCGACGGCAGACGCCACGTAGATGGTCGAGTAGGTCCCGATCACCACACCGACGATCAACGCCAGCGAGAACCCATGTACGTTTTCTCCGCCCAGGAAAAACAGCGCCAGCAACACCACCAACGTCGTGCCCGAGGTCATGATCGTACGCGCCATGGTCTGGTTGATCGACACATTGATGATCTCTTCCGGTGAGCCCTTGCGCATCTTGCGAAAATTCTCGCGCACGCGGTCGAAGATGACGATGGTGTCGTTGAGCGAGTAACCGATGACCGCGAGAACGGCCGCGAGCACCGGCAGGTCGAACTCGATCTGCAACAGCGCAAACAGGCCGACCGTGAACAAGACATCGTGTGCGAGGGCGACCACGGCACCGACTGCGAATCGCCACTCGAATCGCATCGCCACGTACATCAGCACCGCGATCAGCGACACAAGTACCGCCAGGGCGCCATCCTCGGCCAGTTCATCGCCGACCTGCGGGCCGACGAACTCCACGCGCCGCAGTTCCACCTGGCCCTGTGCCGCGGTATTGAGCGCATTGAAGATACGGTCGCTGAGCTGGGCGTTGGCGGCCTCTGCATCGACGCCGGCGTTTTCTTCCGGTGCCAGACGGATCAGCACGTCACGCAAGGTCCCGAAGCGCTGCACGGCCGCGCCACCGAATCCGCCATCCGCGAGCGCCCGGCGCACAGAGTCGAGCTCGACATCCTGCTGGTAGCCGACCTCGATCAAGGTACCGCCGGTGAAATCGATGCCGAAGTTGAGGCCGCGCACCGCCAGGGCAACCGCCGCCACCAGCAGCCAGACGACCGAAAGGCCGACTGCCGCCTTGCGCACGCGCATGAAATCGATATTGAGGTTCTTGCTGACGATTTCCATTGCAGATCTCCGCGCTCAGATGGCGAGTTTCGCCACGCGCTTACGGCCATAGACGAGGTTGATCACAGCACGCGTGCCCATCAGCGCGGTGAACATGGAGGTTGCGATCCCGATCGCCAGCGTCACCGCAAATCCCCGCACCGGGCCACTGCCAATCGAGAACAGCACCACCGCCGCGATCAGCGTGGTGACGTTGGCGTCCAGGATCGAGCTGAAGGCACGCTCATAGCCGGCATGGATGCTGGCCTGCGGCGTGGAGCCGATCGACAACTCCTCGCGGATACGTTCATAGATCAGCACGTTGGCATCGACCGCCATACCGACAGTCAACACAATACCCGCGATGCCCGGAACGGTCAGCGTCGCCTGCAGCATCGACAGAACGGCGACAATCAGCACCAGGTTGGCAATCAGGGCAAGGTTGGCAACCATGCCGAACACCTTGTAATAGACCACCATCACGACCATGACCGCGAGCAGGCCCACCGCGACCGACACCATGCCCTGGTCGATATTGTCCTGTCCCAGGCTCGGGCCGATGGTGCGTTCCTCGACGATATTGATCGGTGCGGCCAGTGCGCCGGCCCGCAGCAGCAGTGCAAGCTGGTGCGCCTCCTGCGCGCTGTCCAGACCCGTGGTCTGGAAGCGGCGCCCGAACGCCTCGCGGATGGTCGCGACGTTGATGACCTCTTCGACCCATTTGCGGATCGGTTTCCCCTCGGCGTCACGCCCGACGGTGCGCTTCTCCTTGAACACCACCGCCATCGGTTTTCCGACGTTCTCGGTCGTGACGTTGCGCATCCTGCGCGCGCCCTTGCTGTCCAGGTTGACGTACACCGCCGGCTGACCCGATTGCTGGTCGAACCCGGACGAGGCACTGGTCATCTCGTCGCCGGTCACTATGACCTGGCGCTTGAGCAGAATGGGCTGACCGTTGCGTTCGTGGTAAAGCGCGGCACCCGCCGGCACACGTCCACTCGACTCCGCCTCGAAGGCCTGTCCCGGATCACCGTGCACCAGCCGATACTCCAGCGTCGCGGTCGCGCCGAGCAGGTCTTTCACCTTGCCCGGGTCCTGGACACCCGGCAGCTCCACCACGATACGGCGGTCGCCCTGCTGCTGGATCACCGGCTCGGCGACGCCCAGCGCGTTCACACGGTTGCGCAGCGTGGTGATGTTCTGCTCCAGCGCCAGACGCCGCGCTGCACGTTCTTCATCCTGTGACATGAACACGCGTACGTAGAATTCCTCGCCCTCGTCGCGCACGCTGGTGGCGAGGTCGCGAAACTCCGATCGCAGCACCTTTTCCGCCTGGTCGCGCGAGGCCGCGTCCTTGAAACGGACATCGACGCCGTTGCCAGATTCCTTGACGGTCACGTAACGAATCTTCTCGTCACGCAAAGCAGTGCGGATATTGCCCGCGTGGCGCTCGACAGTCTTTTCGATCGCGGCATCCATGTCGACATCGATCAACACGTGGATACCACCGCGCAGGTCCAGGCCGAGGTTCATCGGCCGACCGCCGATCGCCGTCAGCCAGCCCGGGATATCCGGCGACAGCGTCAGCGCGTGCGTGAATTCCGGTGGCAACACCTTTGAGATCGCGTCCTGGCCGGCAAGCTGGTCTTCCGCGGCCCTGAAACGGACCTGTAGACGGTCTGCCTTCAGCTCCGATGACTTGATCGTGATTTGTGCCCGTTCAAGCGCCGCCAGGATGTTCTGCTGCAGCGTCTCGCCGACCTGCTCACCACGTGTCCCGGTGATCTCGATCACGGGATCCTGCGAAAACAGGTTGGGGAGCGCATACAGTAGCCCCACCAGCAGCACGCCGGCCACCAGCAGGTTTTTCCACGAGGGATAATAATTAAGCATGTTTCAAGTCGAAGCTGAGGTGAATGCGGCCACCAGGAACGGCGGCCGTCGGCGCAATTACATTTCTTTGAGGCTGCCCTTGGGCATGACCGCTTCGACCGCGGTCTTACGTACGGTGACGACAACGTTGTCCGCGACCTCGACTTTCATGAAGTTGTCACCGAGTTCGGTAACCTTGCCCATCATGCCGCCCATGGTCTGGATCTCGTCGCCCTTCTTGAGACCCGCGACCATCGCCTTGTGTTCCTTCTGCCGCTTGACCTGGGGACGGATCAGGAAGAAATACATGATCACGAACATGCCGATCAGGAAAATGATCGACATGCCACCATCGCCTGCCGGCAGAGGCCCCTCGGCCATGGCATCGGAAATAAAGAAACTCATCGTGCGCTCCAGTCAGAAAAAGTGTGCCGCATGGTCGTCTGGCGGACCAAAGGCGCGTGATTATGCCATAGCTCAGACAGGTAGGGGCAAACCGCGCCGTGCGTAGAAGTCGGCACGGAACTGAGCAAAGGACTGCCCCTCGATGGCGCCGCGGATGGCGCGCATCAGCGACTGGTAGTAATAGAGGTTGTGGATGGTGTTCAGCCGGGCTCCCAGGATCTCGTTGCAACGCAGCAGATGACGCAGGTAGGCGCGACTGTAGTTGCGACAGGTATAACAGTCGCAGTCCGCATCCAGCGGCCGGGTATCGCTCTGATGCACGGCGTTGCGGATGCGCACCACCCCGTCGTGGGTGAACAGGTGGCCGTTACGCGCATTGCGCGTCGGCATCACGCAATCGAACATGTCGATCCCGCGCCGTACCGCCTCCACGATATCCTCGGGCGTCCCAACCCCCATCAGATAGCGCGGGTGTCCGGCCGGCAGACGGTCCGACAGAAAGTCCAGCACGCGCCAGCGGTCATCGGCGGGTTCTCCGACCGACAGGCCGCCG
>JAGRHB010000166.1 GCA_020445245.1 Gammaproteobacteria bacterium | reverse complement strand
ACCGGCGGGAAACAGTACGACGTTCAGCGGAAATACGGCGACCCGCTCGACCCCCGACGCAGATGCGTCAGTGCTCATCGCCCCATCGTTCGCCCAGCGTATGCGCCACACCGAGGTGATCGAGGATGCGCGCGACCATGAAGTCGATGATCTCCCCAACCGAGGTCGGGCGAAAATAGAAGCCCGGGTTTGCCGGCATAATTACCGCGCCGGCCCGGGTCAGACGCAGCATGTTTTCGAGATGGATCGCCGAAAATGGCGTCTCGCGCACCACCAGAATCAGCTGGCGCCGTTCCTTCAGCGCGACGTCCGCGGCGCGGTCGATCAGGTCGTCACAGGTCCCGTTGGCCACCGAGGCCAGCGTGCCGGTCGTGCATGGACAGATCACCAGCGCCTGCGGCGGGTTCGAACCGCTGGCGACCGGTGCCGTCCACTGCTGACGGCCAAACACCTGCAGCTGCCCCGGCGCGGCGCTGAAATGCGCCGTCAACAGCGCCTCGATCTCGTCGGGTCGCCCCGGCAATTTCAGGTCCGTCTCCATGTTGGCGACGACCTGGGCCGCCTGAGACACCATCAGATAGACCCGGCGGTCGGCAGCCAGCAGGCACTCCACCAGACGCAGACCGTACTGGATGCCGGAGGCGCCTGTGAAGGCAACCGCTATGGGTGGCAAAGAATCGCTCATGGCGTTATTTAAGCACGCCGGAGGCTTGGGGCGATGCTCGGGTTGGTGGCTTCCCGTTCAAGTGGACGGGGAGCTCTTGTTTGCGCTGATGCGCGAACCAACGCAAGAAACAAAGACTAACCCGCCAACGCGTCAAGCAGACGCTGATGAATCCCCTCGAATCCACCGTTGCTCATGATCAGGACCTGATCACCAGACGCAACCATCGCAGCAACCTCGTCGACGATTGACTGCGTACTGTCGTGGACATGCAGACGTCTGCCGAGACTGCGCAGCGCCGTGGCCGCATCCCAGCCGAGCCCCGGCGGTGCAAACAGCCACACGTGATCCGCCTGTGCCAGCGAATCTGCCAGCTGCCCGGCATGCACACCCATGCGCATGGTATTGGAGCGCGGTTCCAGGATCGCCAGGATGCGCCTGTCGCCGACCTGCTGGCGCAGGCCGTCCAGTGTGGTGTGAATCGCCGTCGGATGGTGCGCGAAGTCATCGTACACCCGCACCCCCGCCACCTCGCCGCGCAGCTCCATGCGGCGCTTTACGTTTTCGAACCGACCCAGCGCCTCGATGCCGACCGAAGGCGGCACGCCCGCATGGCGGGCCGCCGCCAACGCGGCCAATGCATTGTTGACGTTGTGGCGCCCGCTCAGTGACCAGCGCAAGGTACCGACATTGTGCGTCTCGCAGATCACCGCGAAGCTGCCGCCGTCAGGTGCGCAATCGGTCACGTGCCAATCGGCCTCCAGCTCGGCGTCGAAGTGCTGCAACGGCGTCCAGCACCCCATCTCCAGGACATCGTGCAGATTGCCGTCCCCCAACGGCGAGATGATCAGGCCGTTACCCGGGACGGTACGCACCAGGTGATGGAACTGGCGCTGAATGGCCTCCAGGTCGTCGAAGATGTCCGCGTGATCGAACTCGAGGTTGTTCATCACCAGCGTACGCGGGCCGTAGTGCACGAACTTGGAACGCTTGTCGAAGAACGCCGTATCGTACTCGTCGGCCTCGACGACGAAGAATGGGGCACCCCCGGCACGCGCCGAGACGCCGAAGTTGCGCGGTACGCCGCCGATCAGAAAGCCGGGATTCAGCCCTGCGTATTCAAGGATCCAGGCCAGCATACTGGCGGTGCTGGTCTTGCCGTGCGTGCCGGCAACCGCCAGCACCCAGCGTTCGTGCAGCACGTTCTCCGCCAGCCACTGCGGTCCCGAGATGTAGCGCATCCCGCACGCAAGCATGTGCTCCACCGCCGGGTTGCCCCGCGACATGGCATTGCCCACCACCACCTGGTCAGGTGCCGGGTCCAGGTGTTCGGGGCTGAACCCCTCCATCAGGCGGATTCCGGCAGCCTCGAGCTGTGTACTCATCGGTGGATAGACGTTGGCATCTGAACCCGACACCTGATGGCCGAGCGCGCGGGCGATCAGCGCAATGCCACCCATGAAGGTTCCACAAATTCCCAGGATATGAATATGCATTCAGGTACCGATCGCCGGTGGAAAGATCCTGGCGATCAGGTTGAACGCCATGATGGTGTAACTGAGCACGATGACGACGCCCGCCAGCAAAGGGATGCCAAGCGCATGTCGCAATACACCGCCGAGGGCGACATGCAACCAGATGGCCAGCACAAAATCCACCAGCATCGCCAACTCGGTAATGCCGAGCGATGTCGCCGGTGCGCGCACGAGAAGCATGAGGCACCCCGCCAGAACACCCAGGCCAAGAAATGCAGTCGCTGTCTGCAGCCAGCGCGCCGCATGGCCGCGAAACTGCAGCAGTACGAGCAGCATGACCAGGGTCAGCCCGAGATCGAGCAGATTTGCCCCCAGCGCGGCGCGTGCACTGCCGAACAATGCAGTTCCGTTGGCGGTGCCAACCAGGACGCTCAACACAGCCAGCAGGGCAAACAGCTCCGGCGACGACGGCAGATCCTGCGGGCCACGCTTCAAGAAAGCCAGGCGAATGAAGTACTCGATCAGTGCGCGCATCCGGACGTTCCGCAAAAACCCTATGCCGGCAATCTTACCCCGCTACAAGCTGCCTGCGCCTGTGCGGATGATATCCTCTGCCCCTTAAAGGAAGGATCAAATGCAAGAGCGATACGTCGATACAACGCCACAACTGATCGAGTTGTGCGCAATGCTCAAGGGCAGTGATTGGCTGGCGGTGGACACGGAATTCATCCGTGAGCGTACCTACTATCCGCGCCTTTGCCTTATCCAGGTCTGCAACGGCGAGGTGGCAGCCTGCATCGACCCGTTGCGGCTGGGCGACCTCCAGCCCTTGCTCGACATCCTGTACGACGCCAGCATTCTCAAGGTGCTGCATGCCGCGCGGCAGGACCTGGAGATCTTTCTGCACGATTACCGCGGTCTGCCCATGCCGGTTTTCGATACCCAGCCGGCCGCTGCGCTGCTCGGGCACGGCGACCAGATCGGTTATGCCAACCTGGTCAAGCTGCTGCTGAACATTGAACTGCCGAAGGACCAGTCGCGCACGGACTGGTCGAACCGGCCGCTGGACGAACAACAGCTGCGGTACGCGCTGGACGACGTGGTGTACCTCGGTCAGCTCTATCTGCACATGCGTGGACACCTGTTCGACCGCGAGCGACTGCAGTGGCTCGCGGCCGACTTCGCCACGCTGGCCGACCCGCAGACCTATTTTCCCAACCCCCGGGACATGTGGCAGCGTACCAAGGGCAAGCAGATGTTGCGTGGGCGTCAGCTCGCGGTGCTGCAACGCCTGGCGGCCTGGCGCGAGATTCAGGCGCGTGAACGTGACCTGCCGCGCAAATGGGTACTCAAGGACGACGTGATGATAGAGCTGTGCCGGCGCATGCCGCGCGATGCCGGCGGCCTGTCGAAGATCCGCGGCCTCGAACCCGGCCAAATCCGGCGCGAGGGCGAAGACCTCCTCAGACTGATCGCTGAGGGTGCGGAAACACCGCGCGAGGACTGGCCGGTGGACCAGGGGCGTTCAGCGCCTCTGAGCGCGCAACAGGACGCCATGGCCGATCTGCTGAGTGCCACGCTGCGCCTGATCGCCGACGAGCACCAATTGTCGGCGCAGGCGATCGCGACGCGCAAGGAGCTGGAGAAATTCGTGCGGGGAGAGCGCGACTGCACCCTGCTCGAAGGCTGGCGTCACGCCCTGGTGGGCAAGACGCTGGACGCCGTCATGCAGGGCGCTCAGCGCCTCGAACTGCACGATGGCCGGTTACAGCTGGTGGCGGTGAGCGACCCGCCCGGACCGGTCAGCCGATCACCCGGCTGATGCGCAGCACGAAGGGTACACGCTTGAGGCGGCGCAGTATTGCTGCAAGGTGCTTTCGCCCTTTTACCGTCACCACAAAACGCAGACTGGTGCTGAGTCCATCGCGCTCTTCGCTGCGCACGTCTTCGATATTCGAGCCTTCCTCAGCGATCAGTGCCGCGATCGTAGCCAGCATTCCGCGCTGATTGCCGGCATCGACACGAATCGCCGTGGAGAACTCACCGCTGACATCGTCGGCCCACTGCACGTCCAGCCAGCTCTGGCCCTGGCGACGGAAGTCACCGAGATTCGGGCAGTCATGATTGTGCACCACCAGCCCGCGTCCCGGGCTGAAGATCGCGATCACCGGATCGCCGGGTATCGGGCCACAGCATTTTGCAAAACTCACCACCATGCCTTCGGTGCCCTTGATTGTCAGCGAGCCGGCGGGACCCCCGTCTGCGGCACCCTGTTCGGTGCTCGATACCAACAGCCGCGCGACCAGCTTCGCCATGCGGTTTCCCAGGCCCACCTGTTCGAGCAACTGGTCGAAGCTGTTCACACCGATCTCGGCCAACAGCTGGGTGCGCTCCTGCTCACCCACCTGCTCGAGCGATCGGCCTTGTGACTCCACTTCACGCTCCAGGAGCCGCCGACCAAGCTCGACAGCCTCTTTCTGCTCCAGGCGCTTCAGGTAAGAGCGGATCGTGGCGCGGGCCTTGCCGGTAACGACGAAATCCAGCCACGCCGGGTTGGGTCGATTGTTGGGTTTGGTGATGATCTCGACCGTCTGTCCATTACGCAGCTGCGAACGCAATGGCGCCAGTCGACGATCCACCCGCGCGGCCACACACTGATTGCCCACGTCGGAGTGCACCGCGTAGGCAAAATCGATCACCGTGGCCCCCTTGGGCAGGACGAAGATCTGTCCGCGTGGCGTAAAGACATAGACCTCGTCCGGGAACAGGTCGACCTTGACGTGCTCGAGGAACTCCATCGAATTGCCGGAGTCTTTCTGCACCTCGAGCAGGTTGCGCA
>JAGRHB010000165.1 GCA_020445245.1 Gammaproteobacteria bacterium | reverse complement strand
TGATGCGCTCGTGCGCCGCGTGCATATCGACCAGCACCAGACCCTGCCGGTTCTGTGCCAGCACGTACACGCCGTGCAGCTGCGCCAGCGCGAATCCCAGTGGGTGTTCGTCGGATTCGTCGGTTGCGGGTGGCGATTGCGGCACCGGGATCGGCACCGGCGCCGGGTCTGCGGCCGGTGGCGCCTGCCACTGCAGGGCCGCCGAATAGGCCTCGCGACGCTCCGCCACGCGCAACGGCATGCTGGACTGCCGCGGCCCGGCGATCCCCGGCATGGCGGCTGCGGGGGTGGCCACGGGAACCGGCCGGTCGGTCTTCACGGTTTCACCGACTGGCTCGGCCAGCACCCGGTGCAGCGTGCGGTAGAGGAAGTCATGAACCAGTCGCGACTCGCGAAAACGCACTTCATGTTTGGTCGGATGCACGTTCACGTCCACCAGTGCCGGCGCGAGGTCCAAAAACAGCACATAGGCGGGATGGCGGCCGTGAAAAAGCACGTCCTGAAATGCCTGTCGCACCGCATGGCCAACCAGCTTGTCGCGCACCATGCGCCGGTTGACATAGAAATGCTGCATATCACCCTGGCTGCGCGAGAACGCCGGACGGGCCACCCAGCCAGCCAGCCGCAGGCCTGCCGCTTCGTATTCGAAATGCAGCGCGTGCTCAATGAACGCCGGCCCCAGCAGATCCGACAGGCGTCGCTCGTGGCCGCTGCGGTCGGCGGCAACGTCGGCACTGAACACCTGGCGACCGTTGTGCATCAACACGAACGCCACGTCCTGGCGCACCAGTGCAAGTCGTTTGACGACCTGCTCGAGATGGCCGAACTCGGTCTTGTCGGTCCGCAGGAATTTGCGTCTGGCCGGGGTGTTGTAGAAAAGGTCGCGCACCGTGACCACAGTACCGGCCGACAGTGCTGCCGGGCGGACCTGCTGCCCATCCCCAACCATTTCCCAGGCAAGCCCGGCGCCGCTGGCGCGCGATGCCAGGCTGAGGCGTGACACCGAGGCGATTGCCGGCAAGGCCTCGCCGCGGAAACCCATGCTGGCGATTCGCTCGAGGTCCTCCAGCGACTGCAGCTTGCTGGTCGCGTGACGTGACAACGCCAGCGCAAGGTCATCCTTTTCGATGCCCGCGCCGTCGTCACTGACGCGGATCAGCTTGACCCCACCCTGCTCGACGTCGACCTGCACTCGCCGCGCACCCGCGTCCAGGCTGTTCTCGACCAGCTCCTTCACCACCGAAGCCGGGCGCTCAACGACCTCGCCGGCAGCGATCTGGTTGACGAGTTGGGCAGGCAGGGCGCGAATACGGGCGGGCATGTCGCCATTCTGCCACCCGCGCCCGCCATGAAAAAAGCCCGCGCGAACGCGGGCCAAGCCTTCCTTCAGAAAAGGGGGGGAAATCAGGGGCGTATATACGACCAGCCCTGTTCCTGGCGCTCGACCAGGTGAATCACGCCGGATGGGACCATTTTGGCCTGCGGCATCAGCTCGATCTGCTTGCCTGCCTTCTTGGACATCTTGTCCAGGGTGTTCGAACAGGCCTGGAAGCTCACATTCTCGAAATTCTGCACGATGCTGACCACGCGCTGCTCGACCGGCGACTTGCCCGGGACCAGCATGGTCAGACCGGGACCGTAGGCGACGATCTCGATTTCGACCTCTTCGCCCTTGTCCTGGTAATACTTGTTGATATTCGACGCATTGTTGAGCACCAACTCCTGGCGCGCCGGATCGGCCTCGTCGAGGTGCAACACAATCCGGTGTTTGTCGGCCGCGTTTACCGTGGCCGCAAGGAACAACGCCGAAACAAGGGTCAGAAACCGCATCTCTCTCTCCTGCAATGGGGGGTTGGCGTCCGGGATACTTATCGTAATCGGCCCGGCTCTCCAGAAAGACGCAGAGGTGCGGCGGTTATTCCCACCAGAGTGAATCAGGTGTCCGGGATGACCAGGACCTGGCCGATGCGGATGTGGTTCTCACTGCGGATATCGTTCTCGCGACGCAGCGAACCGAGACTCACCTGGTAGCGATCGGCGATCTCCGAGAGTGTGTCGCCCTTGCTGATCACATGCTTGAGAGTCGCGCGTTGACGCTCCGCCAGCCGGGTCCCGGGTGGCGGCGCCTCGGTGAAAAACTTCTGAACCCCGGACAGGATCGCCTTCGCCATGCGTTCCTGGTGCTTCGGGTCACGCAGGTTCCGCTCCTCCTCGGGATTCGAGATAAAACCTGTCTCGACCAGCATCGAAGGGACATCGGGCGACTTCAAGACCATGAAGCCCGCCTGCTGCACCCGCCGACCGTGGACTCGCCCGACGCGCCCCAACTCCCCATACACGCGTGAGGCGGCGCTCAGGCTGGCGTGCTGAGTGGCCGACTGCGACAGATCGAGCAGTACCGAGGCGAGTACATCGTCTTTGACATCGGAGGAGTTCTCCTTCTCCGCCAGCCAGCGTGCGGCCTCGCTGGATGCGCCACGTTGCGACAGCACGTACACCGAAGACCCGCGCACCCGCTTGTCATTGAACGCATCGGCGTGGATGGAGACGAACAGATCGGCGCGCTGCTCGCGCGCAATCGCCATGCGCTTGCGCAGGCCGATGTAGTAGTCGCCATCACGGGTCAGCACCGCGCGCATCCCCGGCTCGGCGTCGATCAGGCGCTTCAGGCGGCGCGCGATCTGCAGGGTCACATCCTTCTCTTCGGTGCGGAAACGTGAACCGCTGGCACCCGGATCGTCGCCACCATGCCCGGCATCCACCGCCACCACGATGTCGCGCGCGCGTTCGATGTCGGTGGCCGATTTGGCTACCCGCGGCGCGGCGGCAGCCTCTACCGGGTACAGATCCACCACCAGCCTGTGCCCGTAACTCGCGTTAGGTTTCAACAGGAAGGTCTTGGGCCGGACCGGCTGCTTCAGGTCGAGCACCACCCGCAGGCCACCGTCCGGCCGCGGGGCATGGCGCAGGCCACCGAGATGGATGTCTGCAACCTCGGCGGCAGAAAAGTCGCTGGTCACGGTGGCTTCGCTGATATCAATCACCAAGCGGTCCGGCCCAGTGAGTGAAAACACCTTGTGCTCGGCAGGACCCGTCGTATCGAACACCAGTCGGGTGTGATCCGGGGCCGTCCACAGACGTACCCCCGCCACCTGCGCGGCAGGCAGCTGAGACGCTATCAATAGCAGTGCGATGAGGGTCAGTAGCTTTTTCATGGGTTCAGAGGTCTGAATTTTCCCTGAGCCAGTGACTTCAAGTTAGCACAGCAAAAAAGTTTTTCCTAGATAATTCGGCAATCTAGATCATCTTTCTCGAAATTCACTGGAAGTGATCACACAGCTTCGAAAGCGGCCCCTCACCGCGTGGCCCGGGCGCCGCCAGTGTGATTTCGCGCCCGCCGGCATGGTGCCGGATGAAGATCTGCAGGTCGGCCGGTGGAAGCCATCCGGCACCACGTTCCGGCCATTCGATCAGCAGCACGGCCTCTTCAGCCAGCATCTCACGTAGACCGAGGTAGTCCAGCTCGGCCGGATCGGCCACCCGATACAGGTCCAGGTGGTAGACCTTTCTGCCGTCGATCTCATACGGCTCGATCAGGGTATAGGTCGGGCTCTTGACGGCGCCGCGGTGGCCCAGACCACGCAGGAATCCACGCGCCAACGTAGTCTTGCCCGCGCCAAGATCACCCTCGAGAAAGATCAGCATCGGCACGGTGCATACATCGGCAAGGCGCGCGCCCAGGGCCTCCTGCGAGAACTCGTCGGACAGCACGAGGCGGCAGCCGGCGGCAGGTGTCATCGTGGATTTACCAGGCCACGCAGGCAATTGATCAGATCACCGGCGAGCAGGCCGCGCTCGCCATCCAGCCCGGCGGCGACGTCACCGGCCGCAGCGTGCAGGCAGACCCCGGTCTCGGCCGCGTCGCGCATACCCATCCCTTGTGCGATCAGACCGGCGATCACCCCGGTCAGCGCATCGCCCATCCCGCCGCTGGCCATGCCTGGGTTGCCGTCGCTGCAGATGGCTGGTGGGGGACTGCCATCGCTGGCGACCACACTGCCGGCACCCTTCAATACCGCGCTGCCACCAAATCGCTGCTGCAGATGCTTTGCACTCTGCAGTCGCTGGCCCTGGATCTCGGCGCTGCACAAGCCGAGCAGCACGGCCGCTTCACCGGGATGAGGTGTGAGCACCCAGTCATTTCGCCGCATCGGCGCTGCGGCCAAAAGATGCAGCGCATCGGCATCCACCACCAGCGGCCGCCCGGCACCACACGCGGCATCCCACAGCGCACGGCCCCAGGCACTGCGACCCAGACCGGGCCCTATCGCGATCACCGTGGCGGCGCGCAGCAGTGGTTGCAGTGCCGATGGGTTGTCGACCGCGTGCACCATCACCTCGGGTCGGGCCGCCAGCACCGGTGCCAGGTGCCCGGGGCGTGTCGCGAGGCTGACCAGCCCGGCACCCACCCGCAGTGCTGCCTCGGCCGCGAGTCGCGGCGCACCACCCATCCCATGATCACCGCCGATCACCAGCACGTGGCCAAAATGACCCTTGTGTACATTGCGCCGCCGCGAACCGAGCAGCGATGCCTGTTTGCGCCAGTCGATCCTGCGCGCCGACAGTACACTGCTGGCATACACAGCAGCCGGCACGCCGAGCCCATCGAACACGACCTCACCGGCACAGTCCGGCCCGTCGGCGGTGAACAGGCCTGTTTTCAGCCCGATGAAACTGATGGTCGAGGTCGCCTGCACCGCATCCCCCATAGACACCCCGCTGTCGGCATTCAGCCCCGACGGGACATCGATCGACAGGCACGGCGCCCGGTGGGCATTCATGGCCGTGATGGCCTCGGCCCAGCGACCGGTGACCGGGCGGTCCAGCCCGGTGCCGAACAACGCATCCACGATCAGATCGACGGCCGGCGGCATGCCCGCGAACGGCTGCCAGTTGCCGCCCGCTTCCTGCCAGCGCGAGGCGTTGAGAGCC
>JAGRHB010000164.1 GCA_020445245.1 Gammaproteobacteria bacterium | reverse complement strand
ACTCGACCGCCAGGTGATTCGGCACAAGGAAAAGGTCAAGAGCCACCGCGGCAACGGCCACCGGGAAACGGTCGAAGTCGCCGGATGAGATGAACGATCGCAGTCATGCTACCGCAAGGCATCCTCGAACTCCGTAACATCAGCGTCGCCGATCCGGCGTCGAGCAAGAAACGCATCCTCGAGCAGGCGGCGCGCCTGCTCGCGGCAAACAGCGAGGAGCCGGCAGTGGAGCAGATCTTCGAGCGGCTGTTGGAGCGCGAACGCCTCGGCAGCACCGGGCTTGCGGGCGGCGTGGCTTTGCCACACGCCCGCATGCCGGGCATCCAGGACAGTCGTGGGGCCTTCCTGCGGCTGGCCGAACCGATCGAATTTGACGCCCTGGACGGCAGACCGGTCGATCTGGTGTTTGCACTGCTGGTGCCCGAAGATGCCAACGAAGAGCATCTGCAGCTGTTGTCGAAACTCGCGGCCACCTTCAATCGGGAAGACCTGCGCAATCGCCTGCGTGAAGCGGACGCAGAACAGGCCCTGGCCATCCTGACCGGCGAATCAGCCACCAATGCCGCATAACGTCCGGGTAAAGGACCTCTTCGACGCCCTGCACGAACGCCTCCGCCTGACCTGGGTCGCCGGTAAGTCTGGCGCAGACAAGCCACTGCTTAGCGACAATACCGATGCCAGCAGCGGCATCATCGCCGGCCCCCTCAACTACATCCATCCGAACCGGGTCCAGGTCATAGGGCCGGCGGAACAGAACTACCTGAACAGCCTGCCCCCGCCAAATCGGCAGCAGGCCCTGTTGCAGCTGTTTGCCGATATGCCGGCACTGATAGTCCTCGTCGACAATGTTGCCGGGCCTCCGGAACTCCCGCACATGGCCAACGATGCGGCGGTGGCACTGATGCGTTCACCGCTGCCGGACAATCAGGTGCTGGACAACCTGCAGTACTACGCCTCACTGTTCCTGTCCGAAAAAACCACACTGCACGGGGTGTTTCTCGAGGTGCTCGGGATGGGTGTACTGCTGACCGGCGATCCCGCTGTCGGCAAGAGCGAACTCGCACTCGACCTGATCACGCGCGGCAGCCGGCTGGTGGCAGACGATGCACCGGAGTTCACCCGCATCGCACCGGACATCGTCAGTGGCACCTGCCCGCCGCTGCTACGTGAATTTCTGGAGGTGCGGGGACTCGGCATCCTCAATATTCGCGCGATGTTCGGCGACAGCTCTATCAAGCGCACCAAGTACCTGCGCCTGATCGTGCACCTGAAGCGCATGTCCGCCGATGAGATCTCCGGCATGGACCGCCTTTCGGGCGCATACGCGAACCGCGATGTACTCGGCGTCTCCATTCCGCAGGTCACGGTACCGGTGGCGCCCGGCCGCAATCTCGCGGTGCTGGTCGAATCGGCGGTGCGAAACCACCTGCTGCGCCTCAAGGGTTACGATGCGACCGAAGTCCTGATCGAACGCCAGCAGCAGGTGATCCTGGATCAGACCTGAAACGGCGAAGCCACAGCGGCCCTTAAGGGCTACACTTGGTTTTCCGGCGTTCCCGTCACCCAAAGCCTGCATATAATCGCAGCCATGACCAAGCGCAGTACAAACAATGACCCGGCCCGTGTGGTCCTGGTCACCGGCCTTTCCGGTTCGGGCAAGAGCATTGCACTGAACGTCCTCGAAGACGCCGGCTTCTACTGCATCGACAACCTGCCGGTCAGCCTTTTCGAGGCACTGGTGCGCGATATCACCGTGCAACCGACGCAGGCCCGCGCCCTTACTGCGATCGGCATCGACGCCCGCAGTCCGGGCGCCGAGCTGACCCAGCTACCAGGACTGGTCAAGCGTCTGCGTGACCATGGCGTGGACTGCGAGATCATCTTCCTGGACGCAGACGACAGCATCCTGATCCAGCGTTTCAGCGAAACCCGGCGGCGCCATCCGCTCACCGAAGATGGTCGAACCCTGGAGAAGGCGATCAAGTTGGAGCGCGAAATGCTCGATCCGTTGTTGGATCTTGCCCACCTCAAGGTAGATACGACACGCACGACGCTGCACGAATTGCGTGAGATCGTTCGTGCCCGCGTCGCGGAACGCGGCAGTGAGGATATGTCGGTCATGCTGCAGTCGTTCGGCTTCAAACACGGCATCCCGCGCAACGCCGATTTCGTGTTTGACGCGCGCTGCCTGCCCAACCCGCACTGGCACCCGGAACTGCGGCCGCAAACCGGCAAGGATCAGGCGGTGGCGGATTTTCTTGGCGCTGATCCACAGGTACACGGCATGTTGCAGCAGATCGGAGAATTCCTGGCGCAATGGATACCCTGTTTCGAAAGCGAAGGGCGAAGTTATCTGACCATCGCCGTGGGCTGTACCGGCGGCCAGCATCGATCGGTGTACCTGGTCGAACGCCTGCAGCGGTTTTTCCAGGCACAGGGGCGGGACGTGGTCATCAGTCACCGCGAACTGCCGTGAGCGTCGGGGTCCTCCTGATCACCCACCCCGGCGTGGGATCTGCGATGTTGCACATCGCGAGCCGGATCATTGGCAGGAGCGCCCTGCCGATCAAGTGCCTTGAGGTACCACCGGACGCGGCGCTCGACCCGGTGTGCGAGCGTGCCCGCAGCATGCTCAAGGTACTGAACCGCGGGGCTGGAGTACTGGTACTGACCGACATCTACGGCGCCACGCCACACAATATCGCCCAGCAGGTGGCGTGTCGTGAGCCCGGCGCCACCGTGCTGTCCGGACTGAATCTGCCAATGCTGGTCAGGGTGTTCAATTATCCGCAGGACGACCTGGACACGCTGACGAGCAAAGCGGCTGAGGGCGGCAGCCGTGGCATCATGACCTGCCCGCTCCAATCGGTCGGCACACCCAAGGAGCCCGTCTGATGCTGCAACGTGAAGTCACCATCTCGAACAAACTCGGTCTGCACGCGCGCGCTGCGGCCAAACTGGTCAGCACGGCCAGCGGCTATGGCGCAGAAGTCATGCTCGACAAGCAGGGACAACGCGTCAACGGCAAGAGCATCATGGGCGTGATGATGCTCGCGGCAAGCAAAGGCACGGTATTGCGGCTGTCGGTCGACGGTGAGGGCGAAGACGAGGCGATGCAGGCATTGTTGGCGCTGATCGACAACAAGTTTGGTGAGGGTGAATGACAATCGCCTGTGCCGGCATTGGTGTCGGTGCAGCCGCCAGTGTCGCGATCGGCGATGCATTCCTGTTGTGCCGCGGACCGGTCTGCGTAACGCCGAGCTGGGTGGCCACTGAACTGATCGAGGCCGAGGTCGGGCGGTTCGAGCGGGCGATCCAGGCCGCTGCCGAACAGCTGCATGGTGTGCGTGAGCAGATCCCCGTCGACACCCCTTCAGAAATTGCAGAGTTCATCGACACCCATCTGCTGATGCTCGAGGACAAGGCGCTCTCGGGCCAGCCGATCAATCTGATACGCAATGAGGGCCTGAGCGCCGAATGGGCGCTGCAGCAACATCGGGACGCCCTGATCCAGGTTTTCGACCAGATGGACGACGCCTACCTGCGCACCCGTCGCGACGACCTCGATCACGTCGTCAGCAGGATCCTGAACATCCTGTTGCTGCAACATGACGCCCCCATCAACGAACTGCGCGGCCAGATCGTGCTCGCGGAAGACCTCACCCCCGCCGATGTCATCGTGATGAAGAACCAGCAAATCGCCGGTTTCGTCACCGATTACGGTGGACCCATGTCACACACCGCGATTCTGGCTCGCAGTCTCGGCATCCCGGCAGTGGTCGGCACACGTGGCGCCACCACCTGCCTGCAGCACGGTGAGCGTCTGGTGCTCGACGCCAGCAACGGCATCGTACTCGCGGATTGTGACGAGGCGATGCTGCGACATTTCCAGGCACGCCGCGACGCCGAACTCTCGCGAGTCACCGAACTGCGCCGCCGCCGCGAGCAACCGGCGATCACCCGTGACGGCCAGACCATCTCGTTGCTCGCCAACATCGAACTGGCAGACGATGTCGTCGGTGCACACGCCAACGGCGCTCAGGGTATCGGTCTCTATCGCACTGAGTTCCTGTTCATGAACCGGCAGACACCGCCGAGCGAGGAGGAACACTTCGCCGCCTACCAGGCGGTGGTCCAGGGGATGCGGGGCAAGCCGATCGCCATCCGCACCCTCGACCTCGGTGCCGACAAGCAGCCCACGGGCGGCAGCTACAGCGCGTCATCGTGCAATCCGGCCCTCGGACTTCGCGCGATCCGTTTGTGTCTGAAGGAACCCGAACTCTTTATGCCGCAGGTACGCGCCATCCTGCGTGTATCAGCGCTGGGGCCAGTGCGAATGATGCTGCCAATGCTGACCAGCACCTGGGAGGTAGACCAGGCGCGCCGCATCATCCGTCAGGCCATGAAGCAGCTCGACGCCGACGGTGTCGCGTTCGACCCCGACATCGCAGTCGGTGGCATGATCGAGGTCCCGGCAGCGGCATTGACCGCGCGGGCGTTTGCGCGGCGACTGGATTTCCTCTCGATCGGCACCAATGATCTGGTGCAGTACACCCTGGCAATCGACCGGGTCGACGATGAACTCAACTACCTCTATGACCCACTGCACCCCGCGGTGCTGCGCCTCATCGCCGAGGTTATTGGCGCGTGCACCGAAACCGGCGTGCCACTGAGTATGTGCGGTGAGATGGCGGGGGATACCCGCTTCGTCCCGTTGCTGATCGGCATGGGACTGCGCGAGTTCAGTATGCAGCCCGCCGCCTTGCTGGACGTGCGCGAACAGATCCTCGCCCTCGATACCACCCATCTCGCACACATCGTAAAGCGCGCATTCGATGATCTGGAGGATTGCAACCCGGCCGAACTGCTCGCAGAGCTGGATACTGTCGTCCACTGATGAAGCAAGAAAACTTCGCCCCCGGGGCGATTGATGGCGGGCCGGCGCCCGACCTTGCTGCGCGGCTGCTAAACTCTGCGGCAACCGGACACGCCAGAATCAGCTTCGAATCATGAG
>JAGRHB010000163.1 GCA_020445245.1 Gammaproteobacteria bacterium | reverse complement strand
ATGGAAAAGTTCTTTTTCGGCGAGGGCTCCGAGGCGCCGCCTGATTTCAAGCCGCAGTAAGGCCCGGCGGCCCATTGCAGGCTTGACTCGCCGTGACTTCGCCGCTTTAATACCGCCTCTTTCGCGCCGGCTCCGGCGCATCTGTATACGCCCAGGTAGCTCAGTCGGTAGAGCAGGGGATTGAAAATCCCCGTGTCGGTGGTTCGATTCCGCCCCTGGGCACCATACAAATCAATAGCTTACGGAATCGGTCGGCGAATCTGCTTTCACTGTGTAAGCGCAGTGTAAGCAACTCGCCGCGTTCGTTCGTCTGGAACACGGAAGGCCCCAGGTTTTTCCAGTCGTGCCGGAATTGACGGACGGATGCGGTTCCAGTGAGACTGCGCGGCGAATGGACGCACCCACCGATACCGCAATCGACTCGTTTATCCAGCGCTGGGAAAGCGCTGACGGCTCAGAACGGGCGAACTACCAGCTGTTTCTGACCGAGCTCGCCGAGATCCTAGGCCTAGAGCGCCCCACCCCCGCCTCACAAGACACTGAAAACAACGCCTACGTCTTCGAGCGCAAGGTGCGTTTCCGCCACGCGGATGGCAGTGAAAGCCATGGTTTCATCGACCTATACCGGCGTGGCTGCTTCGTCTGCGAGGCAAAACAGACCGGCAAGGAGCTGGGCACCGATACGTGGGACGCTGCCATGCTCCGCGCCCATGGACAGGCGCAGCAGTATGCCCGCGCGTTGCCAGCGGACGAGGGGCGGCCGCCGTTTCTGATCGTCACCGATGTGGGACGTAGTATCGAGCTGTACGCCGAGTTCACGCGCTCAGGCGCGACCTATGTGCCGTTCCCTGACCCGCGCAGCCACCGTATCCGCTTGCAGGATCTCGCCCGCGACGACGTGCGCGAGACGCTGCGCGCGGTCTGGTCCGACCCGCTAAGCCTCGACCCGGCTCGCCGCTCGGCACGGGTAACACGTAATATCGCCGATAAGCTGGCAAAACTCGCCCGTTCACTTGAGGCGGGCGGCCACCCTGCCGAGTCGGTGGCGTCTTTCCTGATGCGCTGCCTGTTCACGATGTTCGCCGAGGACGTTGGCCTGCTACCGAACCGCTGTTTCACCGAGCTATTGAGCGAGACGCGCAAACAACCTGAGCTGTTCCCGCGCCTTTTGCCCGGTCTTTGGCACGCGATGAACAGCGGCGGTTTCTCGGCCGAGATTCGTGCCGATGTGTTGCGGTTCAACGGCGGCCTGTTTGCTGAGCCCAATGCGCTGCCGCTCGATAAGGCCCAGATCAACCTGCTGATTGAAGCGGCGAGCGCCGACTGGCGGCACGTTGAGCCCGCGATCTTCGGCACCTTGTTGGAGCGCGCACTCGACCCGCACGAGCGCCACAAGCTCGGCGCGCACTACACCCCGCGTGCCTACGTCGAACGCCTGGTTATGCCGACCGTCATTGAACCGCTGCGCGACGAATGGACGGCGGTGCAGGCTGCCGCGCTTACGCTGGATCGGCAGGGCAAACGCGACAAGGCGATTGCAGAAGTTCGCGCCTTTCATGAGCGCCTGTGTCAGGTGCGCGTACTGGATCCGGCTTGCGGTTCGGGCAACTTCCTATACGTCGCGTTGGAGCACTTGAAGCGCTTGGAGGGCGAAGTCCTCAACACGCTCGACGAACTCGGCCACACCCAGGGCGTGTTGGAGATGGCCGGTGTCACCGTCGACCCGCACCAGATGCTCGGCTTGGAGATCAACCCGCGTGCCGCACGCATCGCCGAGGCAGTACTGTGGATTGGCTACCTCCAGTGGCACTTCCGAACACGTGGCAACGTCCGCCCGCCTGAGCCGGTGCTCAAAGACTTCCACAACATTGAGAACCGCGACGCGGTGCTGGCCTGGGGCAGTGTCGAGTACGTCACCAGCGATGACGGTCGGCCGGTCATGCGCTGGGACGGCCGCACGATGAAACAGCATCCGGTCACAGGTGAGGACGTGCCAGACGATGCCGCGTGCGTGCCGCTGGAGCGTTACCTCAACCCACGCAAAGCCGGCTGGCCGCAAGCGGATTTCGTGGTAGGGAATCCGCCGTTCATCGGAAACAAGAGGATGAGACAAGCGTTGGGTGACGGATATGTGGAGGCGTTGCGCAAGACATACCCGGACCTGCCTGAATCGGCCGACTTCGTCATGTACTGGTGGCATCATGCCGCCGATCTGGCAAGAGAGGGCAAGCTAAGGCGCTTTGGGCTGATCACGACCAACAGCTTGCGCCAGGCCTTCAACCGTCGCGTGATTGAGTACCACATGGCGGAGAAGAATCCGATTTCGTTGGTCTATGCGATCCCCGACCATCCATGGGTTGACAGTGCCGACGGTGCTGCGGTGCGAATTGCGATGAGCGTCGCAGAGGGTGGCGATCATACCGGAGAGGTAAGGGCCCTTGTTGTATCAACCGACGTCCGGGAAATCGACGGTGCGAGTGCCCTGCAAAGTAAATTTGGAAAGGTGCATGCCGACCTAAAAGTCGGTGCGAATGTTGCCGGCGCGCGCCCACTTCTCTGTAGCAAGAAGATTTCCTACATGGGGGTCACGCTCGTTGGAGAGTTTCGTGTAGATCCTAAAGAAGCGGAAGATCTCACGGTCAGCTGGCCGGATTGCGCCAAGTACCTGAAGCCCTACCTAAACGGCCGCGACATATCTCAATCAGCCCAAAATCGGCGAGTTATCGATTTGTTTGGCTTAACTCTGGAGCAGGTTAGGGATCTCTGTCCTGGGCTATTTCAGATTCTGCTAGAGCGGGTGAAGCCTGCGCGGGATCAGAACAAGCGGCAAACTTACCGGGACCGCTGGTGGATATTCGGAGAGCCCAGGGCATCTATGCGTGACGCGTTTTCTGGGCTGTCGCGATACATTGCGACCTTGGAAACGTCGAAACATCGATTCTTCGTTTTCTTGTCCACAGATGTGATACCCGATCACTCAGTTTACGCCGTTTGCCTCGACAACGGGTTTGCCCTTGGCATACTCAGTAGTCGAATTCATGCGTTATGGTCCGACGCTGCAGGAAGCAGATTAGGGGTTGGAAACGATTTGCGGTGGCGAAACGTGACGTGTTTTGAACCTTTCCCGTTTCCCGATCCATCCAGTGAGCAACGCGCCCATGTCAGCTCCCTAGCTGAACTACTGGATGCTCACCGTAAGCGCCAGCAGGCGCTGCATTCGGACCTGACGTTGACTGGTATGTATAACGTGCTGGAAAAGCTACGCCTCGGCGAACCGCTCTCGCCGAAGGAAAAGAGCGCCTATGAACAGGGCCTGGTTTCGGTCCTCGCGCAGCTGCACGACGAACTGGACGGTGCGGTACTCGACGCCTACGGTTGGTCCGATCTAATGCCGGCTCTGGTTGGCAAACCCGGCGGCACCACGCCGTGCCCGGACAAGTCCGCCACCCAGGCCGAGGCCGAAGAGACGCTGCTGCAACGCTTGGTCGATCTCAACGCCGAACGTGCCGCCGAGGAGGCGCGCGGCCAGGTACGCTGGCTCCGTCCGGATTTCCAGAATCCCGGGGGCAAGCAGGTCGGGCAAACAGAGATCGAAGCCGGTGAGTCCATCGCCGTCGAATCGGCGCCCGGGAAAAGGCGGCCGTGGCCCAAGACTCTTCCAGAACAAATTAAGTCGTTGCGTGATGCGTTGGTAGAGCAGCCGGCGCCAATTAGTGCGGAACAGCTGGCGCGAGCCTTCTCGCGCGCGCAGACGCGGAAAGTCGAAGAACTCCTGGAGACACTGCAGGCAATTGGGCAAGTTCGAAAAGAAGGCTCGTCGTACAGTGCCAGTCTTTGATTGAATCGCCCAGGGTGTCGAGGAGGTTTGGCACCACCGGTTTCTTGTTGGCTAAGCTGTGGTACTTGATATTGGTGCTCATGGAGGATTGCGTTGAAGAGATGGCTAATGTTTGCAGTCGCAACCGTACCAGTCCTCACCGGGTGTGTGGCTTACGTCACGAAGGAAAATGCCAGTTCCTTCGCTACATGGGAGTTGTGCACCCTCCTATACAATCCTAATTCACTTTACAGCGATTGGATACCGGTGGAGGAAGAGGATAGTGTCATTAGGGCAGAGCTTGAAAGAAGAGGGTTGCACACTCAAGCAGATTGCTCAGTGGAATCGCTGGCGGAAGCAAAGTGTGGCGACTTCGGTTTTGACGCGGGCACTCCCGACTATGCTAAGTGCCGAATGGATGTGGAACAGCACATCAAAGAAATGAGGCAACAAAAAAAGCTAGTTACGAGGCGAAGCAAGCTGCCGAGGCTGCTCAGTACCAACAGATGATGACCAACATGAAACTGCAGCGGCTGGAGCAAGAGCAGCGGCGGCTGCAGCGGCAGATACAGCAACAGCAGATAAATCAGACGCCTTGGTATCTCACGCCAGCGCTTTAGCGCACGTAACTTTCCGACCAGTTCGTAGCTGTATCCATAGCACCGAATCCGACAGTTTTCTCGAACCCCACTCCTGGCTTTGGGAGCGGTCTCAACCGGGTGTGTCGATCCTGTGCCGCGTTGACCGTATTTGACGATCATTTACTGACGTTTGAGGCCGTGTGAAGAGCAGTGAATCGCCACCAGTCCTCTAGACGCTTTCCAGCCGTTCTTGGTGACGCTGCTCATACTCTACCGGAGACACCTGCTCGTTAGCGCCATGTCGGCGCTGACTGATCAGTTCGTCGCGAGCTGTTGCCCGGTTGCCTGTGTATCGACATCGGCCCGGATACGCGAACGCAACAGCCCGTACCAGTCGTCAATGACCGCAGTGACCTCTTCGTAGTAGGTATAGGGGTGGTACTTCGCGGCGTTACCGTCCATCAACCACGCCACGCGGCGCAGGGCGCGCTGACTTCTGACCACGACCATCGAGCGTGTGTCGCCTTCCACCTCTTCGAGCGATTGCCGTGCGTCGCGCAGGTAGTCGGCGATCGCCCCTGTCAGGCGTGCGTCTTCCAGGAGGTTCTGGTGGCACAGGGCATGCAGGCCCAATGCGCGCAACATTCCAAGCTGTTCGATCAGG
>JAGRHB010000162.1:3043-5102 GCA_020445245.1 Gammaproteobacteria bacterium | reverse complement strand
CTGTTGTCCGCATCGATGTTCTGCCTGAACATGCGAAAGGCGTTTTCACGGAAACGGCTGCTGATCGGTCCCGGCTCGATAAGGCTGACCGAGATACCACTGCCGTGGAGTTCCAGGCGCAGCGTATCGGTCAGCCCTTCGAGTGCAAATTTCGAGCAGTTGTAGGCGCCCCGGAACGGCATCGCCACCAGGCCCAGCACCGAGCTGTTCTGGATGATGCGGCCTTCGCCGCATGCGCGCATCCCCGGGATCAAAAGCCGGGTCAATTCGTGCCATCCCAACAGGTTGGTTCGCAGCTGCGCCTCGAGCACGTCCCAGGTGAGATCCTCGACCGCCCCTGGCTGGCCATAGGCGCCGTTGTTGAACAGGCCGAACACCTGGCCGCCACAGGCCTCGAGCACCTGCTGCGCGGCGCCGGCAACCGAGTCCGGGTCGTCGAGGTGCAGGCATACCGCCTCGCAGCCGTTGTCGCGCAGCATTTCCAGGTCATCCTGTCTGCGTGCGGTTGCAAACACGCGGTAACCGCGTGCCTGAAGCCCCAGTGCGACACAGCGTCCAATGCCGCTGGAGCACCCCGTCACCATTACCGATCTGCCTTTCATCCGGGTCTCATTTCAGGCCTGGTAAGAACTAAAGTTTTTGCCGCGATATCCGCTACGCAACACATTACCGTCCCCGGTCGATTGTCGTATGTGTCCGGGGGAACGCCAGGAGGTCAATTCGTGGATATCGCTACGCTCGTCGGTCTGCTCGGCGGCTTTGGCATCATTATCGGCGCAATCGCCACCGGCGGCGACATCATGATCTTCATGGATGTCCCGTCGACCCTGATCGTTGTCGGTGGCACTTTCATGGTGACGCTGATGCAGGTCTCGCTGTCCGATTTCCTCGGCTCGTTCGCGATCGGCCTGAAGGCCTTCCTGTACAAGGTCGACGATCCGAAGAAATTGATCGAAGAGGCCGTCGCGCTGGCGGATATCGCCCGCAAGAACGGCCTGCTGGCGCTCGAGGGCCAGGAGATCAGCAATACCTTCATGAAGAAGGGCATTGGCCTGTGCGTAGACGGCCACGACCCGGCGCTGGTGCAGAAGATGCTCACCACCGACATCGATCTGACGATCCAGCGTCACGAGGTAGGTCAGCGGATGTTCAAGAACATGGCGACCATGGCGCCGGCGATGGGGATGATCGGCACCCTGGTCGGCCTGGTGCAGATGCTGGCGAATATGTCGGACCCGGCTGCCATTGGCCCGGCCATGGCCGTTGCCCTGCTCACCACACTTTACGGTGCGGTCATCGCCAACGCCTTTGCGCAGCCGATTGCCGACAAGCTGGGGCGTGCCAGCGAACTGGAGCAGACCAACAAGGCATTGATCCTGGAGACCATATCGGGCATCCAGGAAGGTATGAACCCGAAGGTGCTGGAGCAGATGCTCAGCACCTACCTGCCGCCGAAGAAGCGTCCGGAACAGGCCTGAGGACGTATTGAATGGCCAATGACTGCCCCAAGTGCGAAGCCGGTCTGCCGCCCTGGATGGGCACATTTGCTGACCTGATGTCGCTGCTGATGTGCTTTTTTGTGCTGCTGCTGTCGTTTGCGACCATCGATGCGGTGCGATTCAAGAAGATGGCCGAATCGATGAAGGACGCTTTCGGCGTGCAGCGCCAGATCCCGGCGGCCGAGATCGTCAAGGGAGTGAGCGTGATCAAGCAGGAGTGGAGCCCGACTGTGGCCGAGCAGGCGGTGATCACCGAGATCCGCCAGGAGACCAGCGAGGTGGAGCAGGAGCACCTCAAGATGAAGGAAGGCGAGGGCGATCACGAAAAACAGGCCGAGCAGCAGGAGCAGCAGAAGTCCCAGCAGGCACTCGACGAAGAGGCCGCAATGCAGGCCGCGCAGGCGGCACAGGCCGAGCTGGAACGGGAACTGGCGCAGCAGATGGCCGAACTGCAGGAGGCGCTGGAGCTCGAGGTCGAACAGGGGATGGTGACGCTTGAGCAGAAGGAAAGCAGCATCATCATCCGCATCCACGAAAAAGGCTCCTTCCCCTCCGGCAGC
>JAGRHB010000162.1:0-2947 GCA_020445245.1 Gammaproteobacteria bacterium | reverse complement strand
CAGGGGATGGTGACGCTTGAGCAGAAGGAAAGCAGCATCATCATCCGCATCCACGAAAAAGGCTCCTTCCCCTCCGGCAGCGCGCGTCTCGACCCCGGGTTCCAGGATGTGATGGACCGGATCAGCCGCGTTCTGGCGTCGCGGCCCGGACAGATCACGGTCGCTGGCCACACCGACAACATCCCGATCAGCACCGGGCGTTTCCGCTCCAACTGGGAGCTGTCGTCGGCGCGTGCCGTCACCGTGCTGCACGCAATGCTGCAGAACAGGGACATCGCCGAAGACCGCGTGGTGGTCCAGGGCCTGGCCGACACCAGGCCGCTGGTCGACAACGACAGCCCGCAGAACCGCGCCAGGAACCGTCGGGTCGAGTTGATCCTGACCCGCAGCATCGACCAGGACTTCGGTGATCTGAAGGATCTGCAGTTGAACTGACGAAACCAATGGACGAGCGATGACAGAAAACGAACGGCACAAGGAATCAGCGGCGGAGCGACGCCATTACTTCCGCATCGACGACACCATCCGGTTGAGCCTGCGACGTGTCCCGAAGGATGAGCTGGACGCAAGGCTGGATCGGCTGGAACACGATCTCGCCGGAAACTTCACCGTAATGTCGAGCCTCGCCGCGATCACCGCGCAGACCGCAGTGAGCCTGCGCCGCATCGAGAATCGTGATCCGGATCTGGCCGCTTACCTGCGGGCGATCGACCACAAGATCGAGGTGATCGGGCGCGCCTTCATCGCCCAGGAGCCCGAGCTGGCCGCCGAAAAGGCATTGCCGGTCAATCTCAGTGCCGGCGGCATGAGCGTCGGGGTCGAGGAGTGCTTCGAGCCCGGGGCCGACCTCGAGCTGCGCATGCTGCTGTTTCCGTCGTTTACCGGTTTGATGATCTACGCCACCGTGGTGGAGTGCCGCCCTGCGACACCGCAGGAGCTGGCCGATGGCTATCGGCATCTGGCGCGCATCGAGTTCACGCATATCCGTGAACAGGACCGGGAGCTGCTGATTCGCCACCTGCTGCGCCGGCAGAGCAATCAGCTGCGGGAAGATCGCGAGGGGGACGACAAGGCATGAGCGCACGCCGACCCGGCAGCACTGAAATCCAGGCCGCACTTGCCGCGGCGGAGCAGCTGCGTGCCGACGCCAATGACCCGCAGCACATCGGCCTGGTGTTGCGCTATTTTTTCGAGCGCAGCCAGGCGTTGGAGGCGTTGTTGCAGGTCACTGACCGGTACCTGCGTTTCGGTATGCCCGAGCACGAACTATCACAGATGCGTCTGCTGGTGGGGCGCCTGCGTGAGCCGCAGCTCGCCGCCGACGACAGCGACGAGGTCGACAGCACGCTGCCGATCTGAGCGATTGGCGGGTGCCCCTCCCGGGGTCTTGAAATCCATCGCGAGTGGGCTCATTTATGTACATTGAAGGGGGCGCTGCGGCGCTCCCCCAAGGGCGCCGGTCCACACTGTCGCTGCAGGCCGGTCGGCTTCTCGCCACATCCGGGGGTGTGATAGCATCGCCGGGTTAAGAAATCTTCAGGGGTTCGAAACATGCCTTTCTACGAATATCGCTGCGGCTCATGCGGCCACGAGTTCGAGGCCATGCAGAAAATGAGTGCCGCCCCGCTGACCGATTGCCCGGCCTGCGCCGCGGCGGATCTGACGAAACTGGTGTCCGTCGCCGGTTTCCACCTCAAGGGCGGTGGCTGGTACGAGACGGATTTCAAGGGGAAGAAGAAGCCTGTGGAATCCGAGAGTAGCAAACCGTCCGGCGGCCACACATGCGGCACCGGGGGCTGCGGTTGCGGCTGATTCCACCGGCCTCGAAAATACATTGAGCACAGGCGCCCCGCGAGTCGGGGCGCCTCGTCATTTCCAACCTGGGAAAACACCATGCGCAGCCATTATTGCGGTGAAGTGAACACCGCGAATACTGATCAGACCGTCGAATTCTGCGGCTGGGTAAACCGCCGTCGTGACCATGGTGGCGTTATCTTCATCGACCTGCGCGACCGCAGCGGACTGGTCCAGGTGGTCTACGACCCCGATCTTCCCGAGGTGTTCTCCACCGCCGAGCAAGTGCGCAACGAGTTCGTCGTGCGAGTCAGGGGCCGCGTGCGGCCGCGCCCCGAGGGTACCGTCAACAAGGAACTGTCGACCGGCGAGATCGAGGTCCTGGGCCAGGAGCTGGAGATCCTCAACCGCGCGGAGACCCCGCCTTTTCAACTTGATGATGACGACACCTCCGAAGAGCTGCGGCTGCGCCACCGCTACATCGATCTGCGCCGCCCGCTGATGCAACAGCGCATCATGTTGCGCGCGCTCAGCACGCGGACGCTGCGCCGTTACCTCGACGACCACGGGTTCCTCGATATCGAGACCCCGATGCTGACCAAGGCCACGCCGGAGGGTGCGCGCGACTACCTGGTGCCGAGCCGTGTCCACGCCGGGAAGTTTTTCGCCCTGCCGCAGTCGCCGCAGTTGTTCAAACAGCTGCTGATGATGTCGGGCATGGACCGCTACTACCAGATCGTGCGCTGTTTCCGCGACGAGGACCTGCGTGCCGACCGCCAGCCCGAGTTCACCCAGCTCGACCTCGAAATGTCGTTCATGAGCGAAGACGAGATCATGAACCTGATGGAGGGCATGATCCGCGAGCTGTTCGACACGGCGCTGGGCATCCGTTTGCCCGATCCGTTCCCGCGCATGACCTACCAGGAATCGATGCGCCGTTTCGGCTCCGACCGTCCTGACCTGCGCTGTCCGCTGGAACTGATCGACGTCGCCGACCTGATGGACGGCGTGGAGTTCAAGGTGTTCGCCGGCCCGGCAAGGGACCCGAAGGGAAGGGTGGTGGCGATGCGTGTGCCGCAGGGCTTCGAGCTCAGCCGCAAGGACATCGACGACTACACCAAGTTCGTGGGCATCTATGGCGCCAAGGGCCTGG
>JAGRHB010000161.1 GCA_020445245.1 Gammaproteobacteria bacterium | reverse complement strand
CCAGTGCCGCTTCGAGGAAGATCGGCTTGTAGGTCGGGATGACGATGCTGACGTGCGGGGTCGACATCGTCAGCGGCGTCCTTCGGCGGAATCGTTGGTCTTGCTCTGCAGGTCGACCACGTCGGACAGCGGCTCGCCGGCGAGGTATCGCGCGACCTGCGCCTCGAAGAAGCGCTCGACCTGTTCGTTGCGCCGCGGGTGGTGCGACGCGACGTGCGGTGTGATCAGGGTACGCGGTGCCTGCCACAGCGGGTGTTCGGCGGGCAGCGGCTCGGGTTCGACCACATCCAGGCCGACACCCGCGAGATGCCCGTCGTCTAGCACCTGCCGCAGCGCGACCGTATCGAGGGTCTCGCCGCGACCGACGTTGACCAGGATCGCGTGCGGCGGCAGGGCGCGCAGTGCCCGCTCATCGAACAGCTGCGTCGTCTCCGCGGTGTGCGGCAGCGCGAGAAAGCACCAGTCGGTGCGGTCCAGCACGCTGCGCCAGGCGTCGCCGATCAGCAGTTCGCTGCACGGCGACCCGGGCGGCAGGTCCATCGGCTGGCGCCGCGCACAGCTCACGAGGATGCCCTGGGCATCGAGTCGGCGTGCGATCGCCTGGCCGATCGCCCCCTGGCCGAGCACCAGCGCGCGCCGGGGCAGCGGGGCAAAGCCCAGGCGCGTCTCCCAGATCTGCGCCCACTGGTGGCGGCAGGCCTCGGGGATGGCGCGCGCCAACGACCACGCAAGGGCGACTGCATGCGCGGCGACCGTATCGGCATCGAGCGTCGAGCGGGTCAGCGTCACGCTACCTGCCGCCAGCTCGGCGAGCGGCAGGCGGTCGACGCCCTGTGCGGAGGTCTGCACCCAGCGCAGCCTGTGAGCCACGGGCAGGCACTGGCGCAGAAAGCGATGTCCGAGGATCACCTCGGCCCCGGTGCTTGCGTCCATTGCGGTGGCTTCATCCATGGCGACGATCACCTCCAGTCCATCGCGCAGTCCCCGCAGACGCTCGATGTGTGCGGGACTCGGCGGGGCCAGGCTGTACATCAGCAGGATGCGCATTCAGACCGCGGCCAGGCGTTTCAGGTCGGCATACAGGGTGGCGCGGTCGGACTCGATCGCTTGCGGTCCGCGCACCTGGCAGGCGTGCCAGGCGGCCCGCAGTGCGGCGATCTCGGCCGCTATGTCGCGGTCCTGGATCTCGCGCCGGAGACTGCGGCGCAGGAAGGTCAGCCGTGCGCCGAGGCGGGCGAGCTCCTGCAGGATCTGCGTGAAACGGATCGGATGTCCGCCGCCGATCACGGTCGCCCCGGCGAATCCCACGTGGCGGTCAGAAAGGCGGCGGAAGACGCGCTCGACCGTGCCATCGGTCACGGCCTGCCACATCGATGCGGCACGCCGTGACAGCATCAGGTCGTGCAGGCCGATGTAGGCGCAATCCCAGGCCAGCCCGGCCAGCGCGTCGAGATCCTCGACCAAGTCCTGGGTCTCGATCTGCACGATGGTCCGGGCGCGGCCATCGACGATGGCGAGGAAGTGCTCCACGTCGTCCGCCGAGCGCGCCATCGGCAGCATCAGGCGGCGTGCGCCACACGCCAGCGCCAGGTCGATTTCGTCGGCTGTTTCATCCGACAGGCCGTTGATGCGCACGGTCACCGGCAGTGCGACGGCTGCGGCGACGCGCGCGACGTCATCCGGCGTGTCGGCATTGATCTCCATGTCGCAGCCGCTTTGCCGCTCGTTCTTGCCTTTGGTCTCCCAGTCGACGATGAGCCCGTCGACGCCGGCACGCTCGGCGTCCCGGGCAAGCGCCACGTCCTTGGTGAAGAGCAGGAGCTCGAGTGGGTGCGTCATATCGGTCGTTGTCTCCTGGCGGCCGTGCAAGGCAGGTGTTGCAGACGGTCGGAAACCTCGCCCCTGGGTGCGGTCACGTCAACGACCGCGTCCCTGTGTCGCCACGCGTACAGCCGCCTTGGTACGACGCCGCGTCGCCGTACCTGTCCGTGCGGATTTCCGGCTCCCGGCCATCTGCTCGATCAGCTGAACCTGCTTCTGCAGGCAGCTCTGCAGCGCATAACGCTGGATCACCGTCTGCCGCGCGGCATCACGCAGCCGCTGCATCCGGTCGGGGTGGTCCAGGACATCGTCAACCCGGTCGGCGACCTCGGTGGCGGAGAAAAAATCAACCAGCAGGCCGTTGCGGCCATCCTTGATTACCTCCTCGACCGGCGCCGTCCGCGAGCCGATCACCAGGCAGCCGGCTGCCATCGCCTCCATCATCGACCACGACAGGACGAACGGGAAGGTGAGATAGATATGCGCCGCCGACAGCTGCAGGATCTGCAGGTAGCGGTCATACGGCACGCGACCGAGGAAATGGATCCGGCTGGTGTCGAGTTTCAGCGTCTCGAGATAGTGCTCGCGATAACTCTTGCCATCCGTGCGCTTGCTGCCATAGCTGACATCGTCCCCACCGACCACCAGGATCTGCGTGTTCGGCCGGCGTTCGAGGATCAGCTTCGCAGCCTGCATGAATGTCGGAAAGCCGCGGTAGGGTTCGAGGTTGCGCGCGACATAGGTGACGACCTCGTCACCGGCGCGCAGGCGCAGGCCTTCGCGCAGGCTGCCGGTGACCTGCGGATTCGGCCGGACCTTGTCGACATCCACTCCGTCGTGGATCACCGAGATCTTCGCACGGTATTCCGCCGGATGCTGCTGCCACTGCCAGCGCGTCGGACTGAGCCCGCGGTCGGCCGTCTGCAGGTTCAGCAGGTGCATGCCGTTACGTGTCTCGACGCGGCAGATGTCGTCAATATCGGGTGGTTTGCGCAGATCGAAATCGACGTCGCTGCCGAACGCGTGGTAATACCACTCGAAGTAACCGAGTAGCGGGGCCTGAGGCCACACCATCTTCACGTACAGGGCCTCGCCCCAACCCATGTGTGCGACGATCACGTCGGGCACGAAGCCCCCATCGCGTAGCCTGATGGCCGCGCTAGCCACCGCCTGACCGTTGAGCACCCCTTCTTCCATCAGGCGCAGGTATCGATGGGTCGAGCGTGCGACCGGGCGTTTTTGCTTGTACTCGATCTTGCGCACGTTCGGCAGGTCGGGCTTGCCGGGTCGGGTGATGAACACCACCTCGTTGCGTGCATCAGACGCCAGGTACGGCGCCAGGTGCTTGAACTGCCCAGGACAGTTCTGGTGAATGAACAGGACTCTCACTCTTCCAGCAGTCCCCGACGGAAACTGTCCTCGATCGGCTTGAGGATGTAATCGAGCGCGGTCCGCTCGCCGGTCAGCAGGTAGACCTCTGCAGGCATGCCGGGGTAGAGCTCAAGGTCGTCGATGTGCTCGGGGTCGATCTCGACCCGGACTTTGTAATACGTCTGGCCGGCGCTCTGGTCGGTGAAACTGTCTGCCGAGACGCGGGTGACCGTGCCGGGCAGGGCATGTGTGTTGCGCCGGTTGAACGCGGTCAGCCTGACGTCGGCCGAAAGCCCCTCGTGAACGACATCGATGTCGATCGGACGCACGTTCGCCTCGATCACCAGGGCGTCACCCTTCGGCACGATATCGAGAATCCGGTTGCCTCCCTTGATGACACCGCCGATGGTGTGCATCGTCAGGCCGACCACCGTGCCTGCCAACGGTGCGCGGATTTCGGTGCGTTCCAGCGTGTCGACCGCGGCTCTCAGCCGCTCCTCGTTGTCGAAGATCTCACTCTGCACGCGTTGCAACTCGCGGTTGTTCTCTTCACGCCGTTGCGTCCCAAGGTCAATGATCCGCAGGCGTACCTCGCCGATACGCTCCTCGGCCTGTGCGATCGACGACTGGTGGGCACCGATCTCGCCCTCGAGCCTCGCGAGCGAGCGCTTCAACGACAGGAACTTTGGTTTCTCGTAGACACCTTTCTTGTATAGCACCTCTACCGCGTCCTTTTCCTCGCGGATCGTCGAGAGCTGAACCTTGGTCGACTTGATCTGGGTGCGCAGGCCGTCGATCTGCTGTTCGAACTGGCGAATGCGCTGCTGGAGAACATTGATCTCGCCGTTGTAGGCATCGCGCCGGGCACTGAAAGCCTCTTTCTCACCGGCAATGACCTGGGCCACGTTATCGTCCTGGGCACGCGCGAGCAGGTCGTCCGGGAAGCGGATCTCGTCGAGCCCGGTCTGCTCGGCCTGAATTCGCGCCAGCGAAGCGGCCATGCGGTCGAGCTTGGCGCGCAGCAGGTCGACGCGCGCGCGGGCAGTTATGTCGTCGAGCCGCACCAAGACCTGCCCCGCATCGACCGGGTCGCCCTCGCGTACCAGGATCTCCTTGACCACGCCGCCCTCGAGGTGCTGCAGGGTCTTGCGTTCCGACGAGACCTTGACCGAACCAGTCGCCAACACGGCGCTTTGCAGCGGCGCGAGTGCAGCCCAGGCGCCAAGGCCGCCAAAGCCGGCGGTTACCACGAAGAACCCCCACCAGATCAGCCAGCGGCGGCTGGACTCGACTTCGGGGATACGGTCGATCGCGACCGCCTTGCGCTGAGGCTGGTCTTTCTGGTCGACGATGATCTCGCTCGCGGTACTGCTCATCCCTTGTCACCTTTGGCCAACAGCGATTCGGCCCGCACGATACTGCTTTCAATGACCGGCCGCGGCTTCTCGGGTTTGGCGGGGGGGCGCCCCGGTTCCCGGACCCGCGCAGCTACCACCTCAGGCTGCGGCCTGGACGGTGCCTGAGGCCGCTGTGGCTGGCGTGCGCCGTTGGCCGGGTCCTGCCGGGTGCGCTCGCGGGGCGGCCGCTGCTGGCCGTTCCCGCGTGCCGGTTTTGCGGCGGGCATCGGCGGTGGCTGCTGGTCAGGCGGTGGGGCCGCGGCCGCCTTGGGCCGTGAGGCCTCGATCTGGTCGCGCTGTTCGTGCGGCAGCGCGCCCTGGCGCATCCGCGCCATTACGCCCGCACTCGGGCCGTACAGATCGACCGCACCATCCTTGAGCAAGAGCAACTGGTCCGACGCGTTGAGAACACTCGGCCGGTGGGTGACGACGACGATCGTCGTGCCACGCTCTTTCGCGCCTGCCAGCGCGCGGCTGAGTGCCTCTTCGCTTACGGCATCGAGGTTCGAGT
The DNA here is from genome assembly GCA_020445245.1 of Gammaproteobacteria bacterium. Next base: position 4 of record JAGRHB010000161.1, on the reverse strand, counting down.
TCGG
>JAGRHB010000160.1 GCA_020445245.1 Gammaproteobacteria bacterium | reverse complement strand
AGTATGAGGCGATCGTCGAAGACGTACGCGACTGCGTGAAGCGTGGCCAGCCGGTGCTGGTCGGCACAGCGTCGATCGAGGTCTCGGAGATGGTGTCCAATATGCTGAATGCCGCCGGCATCGAACACCAGGTGCTCAACGCCAAGCACCATGAACGCGAGGCGCAGACGGTGGCCGAGGCCGGCCGGCCTGCGGCGGTCACGATCGCTACCAACATGGCCGGTCGTGGTACCGATATCGTGCTCGGCGGCAATCTCGATGTCGAACTCGGCCAGCTCGGTGAGGAAGCGACCGAGGAGGCCATCGCCGAATATCGCACCGGTTGGCAGAAGCGGCACGAGCAGGTGCTGGCAGCCGGTGGTCTGCGGGTGATCGGTACCGAGCGTCACGAGTCGCGGCGTATCGACAACCAGTTGCGTGGCCGCTCCGGCCGCCAGGGCGACCCCGGTTCATCACGCTTCTACCTTTCGCTGGAAGACAGCCTGATGCGTATCTTCGCCTCGGAGCGGGTGTCCGGCCTGATGCAGAAGCTGGGCATGAAGGAAGGCGAGGCGATCGAGCATCCCTGGGTCAACAAGGCGATCGAGAACGCGCAGCGCAAGGTCGAGGGACGCAACTTCGACATCCGCAAGCAGCTGCTCGAATACGACGACGTCGCCAACGACCAGCGCAAGGTTGTCTACCAGCAGCGTGATGAGTTGATGGAGACGGAGAACATTGCCGAGACCATCGCCAACCTGCGCTATGACGTCGTCAATGCGGTGATCAGCACCTATATTCCGCAAGGCAGCCTTGAGGAGCAGTGGGATACTGCGGGGCTCGCCGAGGCCCTGATGGAGAATTTCGGGCTCGATGCGCCGGTGCAGCAATGGCTTGACCAGGACGACAGCCTGCACGAGGAGACGCTGCGCCAGCGCATCCTCGACGAGCTCACGGCAATCTACGACGACAAGGAACGGCAGGCAGGATCGGAGCAGATGCGCCGCATCGAGAAAGAGGTGATGCTGTTCACCCTCGACTCGCACTGGAAGGAACATCTCGCCGCGATGGATTACCTGCGTCAGGGCATACACCTGCGTGGCTACGCGCAAAAGAACCCCAAGCAGGAGTACAAGCGCGAGGCATTCGAGATGTTCTCGGCCATGCTGGACGCGATCAAGATGGAGGTGGTGCAGATTCTCTGCCGACTGCAGCTGCAGGCGCCTCCGGGCATCCCCGAGAACCTGCCGGATCCCGGCGCATTCGAGTTCAGGCACGAGGCCTTTGATGGTTTCGGTGAGGGTGCAGCCCCGGACGCTGATCAGGCTGCGTTGCCCGAGGAAAAGAAACCCTTTGTGCGACCCGACCGCAAAGTCGGCCGAAATGATCCCTGTCCCTGCGGCTCGGGAAAGAAGTACAAGCATTGCCACGGAAAACTGAATTAGAGATGGCCTGCAACGGTCAGGCGATCGGACGGAGGGGCTTCCATGCATGAGGTTCGGGGAATTCGCCTGGCAGTGGCCGCTGCAGGTATCCGCTACAAGAATCGCGATGACCTGCTGCTGATCGAACTGGGAGAGGGGGGCGCCTGTGCGGCGGTATTCACCCGCAATGCCTTCTGTGCGGCGCCGGTGACGGTCGCGCGCGAGCACCTGGCGAAGGGGCCGATCCGTTACCTGCTGATCAACTCGGGCAATGCCAATGCCGGCACCGGTGTGCCGGGTCTGCGCGCGGCGCGCGAGACCTGTCGTCTGCTCGCCGGCATGGCCGGCTGCGCGATGAGCCAGGTGATGCCGTTCTCCACCGGCGTGATCGGCCAGGATCTGCCGGTCGATCCGTTCGCCCGGGCTGTCCCGGCGCTGTTGTCAGGGCTGCGCGAAGACAACTGGGCACTCGCCGCTGCTGCGATCATGACCACCGATACCGTGCCCAAGCTGTCGTCGCGGACGGTCGCCCTGTCGGGAGGCGAGGTCACCGTCACCGGCATCACCAAGGGCTCTGGGATGATCTGTCCCGACATGGCGACGATGCTGGCCTATGTCGCGACCGATGCACGGGTGTCGCAACCGGAGTTGCAGGCGATGTTGGGTGCTGCCGTGGATCGCTCGTTCAACAGCATCACCGTCGATGGCGACACCTCGACCAACGACGCCTGCGTGCTGCTTGCCAGCGGTGCCTCCGGTATAGCGGTGGAGTCACTCGATTCGCCGGACGGAAAGCTGCTGTCAGAAGCGGTGCAGGCCGTGTGCGCTGAACTGGCAGAGATGATCGTGCGCGACGGCGAGGGCGCGACCAAGCTGGTGCGTGTGCATGTGCAGTCCGCCATCGACGCGGCGGAAGCACGCCTCGTCGCCTATACGGTGGCACATTCGCCACTGGTCAAGACCGCGCTGTTTGCCTCCGATCCCAACTGGGGGCGTATCCTGGCCGCGGTCGGCAGGGCAGGTGTCTCCGGGCTTGACGTCGACAGTATCCGCATCTGGCTCGGGGAAGCGTGTATTGTCAGTGGTGGCGGGCGCGACCCCGGCTATACCGAGGAGGCAGGCAAGGCGGTGATGAAACAGAGCGATATCGAAATCCGCATTGACCTCGCCAGGGGTGATGCGGAGGTCGAGGTGCTGACCTGCGATCTCTCGTACGACTACGTGAAGATCAACGCCGAGTACCGCAGCTGAACGGGACAGTGGCATGAGCCCGGTCATCCATGTCGCCGCTGCCGCCCTGATCGACGATGCCGGCCGGGTGTTGCTGGCCAGGCGGCATGACGACACCCACCAGGGGGGGCTTTGGGAATTTCCGGGTGGCAAACTGGAGCCGGGCGAGACCGTTGCCGCAGGACTCGCCCGGGAGTTGCACGAGGAACTGGGCATCGAGGTCGTCGCGCACCGGCCGCTGATCCGCATCACCCATCACTATGCCGATCGCAGCGTGCTGCTGGATGTCCACCGGGTCGATTCCTGGGAAGGTCAGCCTGTCGGGCGTGAAGGTCAGCCGCTGGCCTGGGTGGGGCGCCATGAACTGGCCGACTACCCGATGCCCGCTGCAGATGTTCCGATCGTCATGGCGCTGCGGCTGCCCCCGCTCTATCTGATCACACCGCCGCAGGTCGGTGAGCGCGGGCGCTTTCTGCAGGCGCTCGAGGCCAGCCTGAGCAGCGGTATCCGGCTGGTGCAACTTCGCCTGTTCGATCTTTCCGAGGAAGAGCTGGTGCGTATCGGGCGCGAGGCCTGTGCCCTTTGCCACACGCACCAGGCCCGGGTGCTGTTCAACGGTAACGCCGAGACAGCGCGTGCGATCGGTGCTGATGGGCTGCACCTTAACAGCCGCGAATTGCACGCCTACCAGACACGCCCGCTGAGAGCCTCGCATCTGCTCGCTGCGTCCTGTCACAGCGCAGCGGATCTTGCGCAGGCAGGGAAGGTGGGTGCCGACTTTGCGTTGTTGTCGCCGGTGCTGCCGACGCGCAGTCATCCGGATGCCGAGCCGCTCGGCTGGGACGGGTTCGCCGCCCTTTCGGATGCCGCCAGCATGCCGGTATACGCACTGGGCGGGATGCGTCCGGCGCTGCTCGATACCGCCTGGCGGCACGGTGCACAGGGTGTCGCCGGTATTCGCGGGTTGTGGGGCGATGACGCGGCAGGCTAGTTACTGGATCTTCTTCCTTATCGTAGCGGTCGGGCTCGCGTTGAGCTGGGGCCAGATCGGGCGCAAGACCCACCGAGTGTTCGAGGCCGAACCCTTTGTCTTTCTCAAGACTGAATCTTCATGCCGGCCGCGGGCGATGCCCTGTGCCGCGATGGCCGGCGACCGCGCCGTGCTGCTCGGACCTGTTCCGGGCGGTCTCGTCGTGCGCCAGACTGGCCTGGAAACGGCTGGCATCACGCGAATCGAGCTGATCGCCCTGTCGACCGATGGCAGTGAGCTCGGTTCCTACCTTGCGGCCTTGCGCGGAGACACCTGGCTGGTGCCGGACGTCCCGTCACAGACCACGGTGTTACGTGTACGCGTGGTCGGCAACCGCGACACCTCGGTGGCGGATTTCCCCTTGTAGGAGGCCAGTCTCTTGCCGATTGATCGGCGGCGGGATCGCCGAGAGGGCTCGGCGCCTACGATTCGTCGCCGGATTCGGGCGGCATGACCGGCTCGCCGGGGATGCGCTTTTCCTCGGCCAGCCATTCCCCCAGGTCGATCAGCTTGCATCGCTCGCAGCAGAAGGGACGCCACTTCTGTGCCGGCGTCCATTCGATCGTCTTCCCGCAGGTTGGGCAGGTTACCTCGAGCACGCGGTCCCTCACATCAGGCAGGTGCTGAGTGAGAATGGCACGTCGCGGTCCACCTGTTGGGGATGCTGCCAGTCGCCGCACTCCATGAAGCGGATGGTGAAACGGTGCTTGCCGCCGCTGATCTCGGCAAAGACACCGCCGGTAGAGGGGATGCCGACCCTCACCAGCTGAGCGGCGATGTTGCTCGGCAGGGACTTCTGGTAGAAGCCGTTGGGTGCGTGCTCCTGGGTTGGCACCGCGCTGTTGCGGATGAGGGTCAGCAGCAGGTCGACCGCATCCTGCACTGCGCCGACTTCGTGGCGCCAGTCGTCAAGCTGCATCGAACGCTCCGGCTGCGGCATCTGCAGCCAGTAGTGGTACTGCGGGAGGTCGAAATCGAATGCACCGCCGGCGATGCTGCTGCGCTGCACGATACTGTTCAGGAACTCGTTGCCACGCAGAGCCTGGCCGAGTTGGCCGCTGATGTCACGCACCCCCTGGCAGGACTGCTGCAGGTTTTGCAGGATGTGTGCGAGGCGGTCGGTATCGACACCCGGGCTGTCGGCCATGCGGGAAAGCGACTGCCGGTAGCGTTCGAGTTCCTTCAGCAGCTCCGATTTGATGTCCGCACGCGACAGTACATTGGCGATATCGAGCAGCGCCGACATCGCGGCTCGCGCATGCCATTCCGCGCTGTGCGGCGAATGGAACTCGAGCTGCTCAAACAGGCGCGACAGCCGCAGCCAGGTCCGGCACTTCTCGTTCAACGGGTGCTCGAAGATCGTGGTGTCTGGCAAAGGGGTTTCCTTGGATCTGGATACAGGCTTGCGTGAATGCAGACCGATATTGTCGGACAGCCGACCAGTCGGGTAAAGCGTTGTGCC